>JBDUDE010000408.1:0-5948 GCA_040003105.1 Mucilaginibacter sp.
GATGGGTCTATTTTTACCAGGTTATAACCGTCTTTAACAAACAGGCTCTGCGCCTCCGGCTGTTTTTTGTCGGCGACCATTCGCTCATTTACAAGGGTACATGCCTGCAAAAGCCTGCTTAAACTAACCGGTTTTAGCAGGTAGTCGGTAGCAGCAAGGTCGAAACCTTTAATCGCATATTCGGGATAAGCGGTGGTAAAAACAATATGCACCGGCTTTGGCACCAGCGCGGCAAATTCAATACCAGTTAAATCGGGCATGCGGATGTCCAATAATATAAGGTCTATTTTATGTTGCTGCAAATACGCCATAGCCGCTGTTGTGCCCAAAAACGTTTCTTTCAAATCAAGGAACGGGATTTTGGCTGCATGCGTTTTTAGTACATCCAGCGCAATCGGTTCATCGTCTATGGCAATGGCGCTTATCATTTATTTTTGCTCAACTGTTCTATTTTTGCTGCCAGGTCGGCGGGTTCAATGTTTCTTGCTATTACCTTTCCCTCTGTATCTATCAGCACATTTTGAGGGATAGCCCTTATTCCATAGCGTACAGCCACCGCATTATCATGGCGTTTCAGGTCTGATAATTGCGTCCACGCAAGGCTATCGTTTTTAATAGCTTTTATCCATGCCGTGCGCGTGTCGTGCCCATCGAGCGATATGCCTAAGATAGTAAAGTTTTTGCCTTTCAATTGTGTAAAAGCCTTTACTAATTTCGGATTTTCAGCACGACATGGACCGCACCAGGATGCCCAGAAATCGATCAGTACATATTTACCACGGAACGATGAGAGTTTAACCGGCCGGCCATTTACGTCATTTTGGGTAAAATCCGGCGCCATGGTGCCTAAGTTAACTTTGCTATCTAACAGCATCGTGAACATTTGACCAGTTCTATTATTTCGCAAACCCTGGTCTATCTTCATAAATAATGGTTTTATTTCGGCAGTGTCGGGAAAAGCGCCGGCATAGTCGATAAGTGCAACAAGCGCTATGTAGCTTTTTGGATTTTGCAGCACAAACTTCTTTAGCAAAGGCCGGCGGGCGGCTTTAAGGCTATCATAATAGTCCACATACGCTTTTTCAGACGCAGGTGCATGTAATTTTCGCATTTGGGCCGAGAGGTGCGCAAGCTTGTGCTCGGCATTGATGCCAAGCATAACCTTCAATCTCGTAAAATCCTGGTTAACCGATGAATTGGGAAAAACGGCCGTCGAAACAGAATCTTTTATTTTCAGTACCATATCACCAGGTTGCATATATAACTGCAGCACATCAACTTCATCAACCGGCGTTTTAAGCAACTTTTTAAGGCCCACGCCATCATGGTCCATAACCAGCGATGCTAACAATATATCCTGTATGCCTCCTTTAACCTGGAATTGCCGGTTAGCAACTGCTGCGGAGTCGATGTATTTTTGCCCCTCATATTGGTAAAGCAAATACACTTTGGATGCCTTTGCCAATTGGCCCATCGTACCTGTTATTGTAAATGGCATTGGCGACTGAGCCATTAATTTACCGCTGAATTGCGCGCAAAACGCTACGATTATAAGTATTGCTTTTTGCATGCTGATATTGGTTTGGTTAGATTACAATTGAAAGTTTAACCCTGAATATATTTCCGTCGTTTTTGATGGATAGCTGATGCAGACCGGGGTATAACATTTGAAGCCTTTGTTTTACGTTGGATATGCCCAGACCTGAGCCTTTCTCTGCGTTGATAGCAGGCAAAACAGTGTTTTCAATAATCATGATAAATTGGTGCTTCTCAACACAAATATTAAGATTGATATTGCTGGGTTTATCCATGCTGATGCCGTATTTCCAGGCATTTTCAATCAGCGGAATAAGCAGCATCGGTGCTATTTTGTACTTTATTTTCGGATATTCGATGCTGGTTTTTATGGTGATATTTTCTGTTTGAGGAACGCGCAGTTGTTGCAGTGCAAGGTAATTTTCAACAAATTTCAGCTCGTCATCAAGCTTTATGAAATCCTCACGCATACCATCCATATTGTACCGCATCATATCGCTTAGCAACTCAACGGCACCGGCAGTTTTATTGGCATTTTCACTTAGGGCGATGCCATAAATATTATTCAGTGTATTGAAAAAGAAGTGCGGGTTAATTTGCGCTTTCAGTAATTGCAGCTCGGCTTCCGATTTTTGCCCGTAATACTGTATCCGACGGTAACGCTCGTAAAAAAAGTTATAAAGGATGGCGTAACCGGCTACATAAAGCTTAATAAAAATCGCAGACTCGATAAACTGCGCCCCTGTTGAATAAAAGGCTAAGTGCTTTGTAAACAACAGGCTTATTGCGCCGCCAAGCACGCCAAGACAGGCGCTGCTAGCAATAAACCACACAAACCTTTTTCGCCGGAAAACAAATACATAATTTCCCTCAGCTAAAAAAGCTACTAATACTATCCATAAAAATAGCGGCTGGTGGATATTATGGTTTATAAAACTATCAGTAAAACTTATCAGCGAACCATCTTTGTTAACCGTATAAGCCAGGTTGAATTTCACCTTATAGTTATACTCGAGCCAGCTAAAAACATTTACAACCAGCCACACTACGACCGCGTGCACAACAAACCTTTTTATGAAACTTAAAGCCGTGGGTTTTTGATATATTTCTTCCATTATTTTAATTGCTTACCCAAATGAAAGGCGATTTTTTGGTCCGCTAAAATAAATGAGCTGAAATGGGGGAAGTATGGGGTGAAATGGATGTTCATTAAGATTTACGAAGTTTTAAAAACTTCGTAAATCTGTCGTTCACATTGGGTTTACAAAACCTCCGTTGACGGGCATGCGGGCAAAGGCCTCTGCGCTCACCCTTCGAGTGCCTCAGGGTGACACCCGGAGCTGTTAGTTGGTGGCCCGATGGGTATTAGTTTACTTACACTCCTCCCCCGTCAGCCTAAAAAATTTAAACCTAACCGGAACAACGCTTGAATTAGTGAAACCCTTTATGGCAAACAGCCCAATATATTTTGGCTTTATGGCAATCTCCTGTGTCACCACCTCTTTAAAGGCTCCATTTTTCTTTATCCCTGCGGAATATAAAAACCTGTATTTGCTGCCATATTTTTCTATCCGTAACGAGGTGTTTTGAAGGTTTTGCAACAGCACGCCATTAACGCCCGCGCTATCAGGATAAAAAACGACCTTGTGCGCAATTTCCTCCGGCTTACCAAAACCATTACCAAGCGAAGTGATGGCCTGTATCAATATCTCTTTAGGCTGTTTTATCCCGCCAAAAAAATCATTATAAGCCAGCGAAAGGCGGACAGTCTTGCCTGTAAAAGTGGTGTCTTCCATCAGCAATATGCCCGCCTGCTGCCATTCCTCATGTGGCACAAAGTTTTCCAGGTGTACTTCGGCGGCAAAACAATCCGATACAATTGGCCTTAACAGTAAATTCTTAATAATTGGTTTCGATGACGAATCGGGCCAACTATCGCCGTTAAGCGTAAACAAGGTTAAATCGCCGGGCTTTTCATGCCGCCTGTTCCAGTAAGTTGCCTCTTTCGCTTTTACAAACCAGCCATTATCAAGCATCGATTGCTCGTTGAGGTTTGTGAAGTGGTCGGTAAAATTTACACTTTTGGTGCCGATGGCAATCTTATAAATTGCGGCGAGCAGGGCTAAAAGCAGTATTACACCCAGCACGGCGTATAAAAAGTTAAGAGATATATGCGGGCGTTTTACAACGGGCGTTTTTTTGAATTTTTCTTTATACAAAAACCAGTAAGGATAATGGCTCTCATTATTTTTCCGCTGCAGCTCGCTGGTGTAGGGTGCATTTAAAACATAGCGGGCCAGCGTATCCATCGTTGCAACCGATGGGTTTTCCTGCTTCCCTGATGCCGTATCATTAATAAAGATAGAATAATTCTTAACGCTCTTCCACCCTACCGATAAGCCGGTTTTATCCAATACGTGGTTACAAAGCAGCTTGCTTTCCGTTTCGGTAAGCGGGCTTTTCATGGCATCGCCGAAGCATTTTTGATAAGCCTCTTTAAATAAAACTGTAAAAATCAAAAAGTCCGGACTATTCATAAATAACTATAAATCAAATGCCTGTTTCAAATTTTACAGAATTACGCAAGATTTCCGCCGCAATTACGCCTTCCAAACTTAACACCCGGCACCTTTGCCCAACCCTATCGGTGTAATCCAATATTAAAACTATAAAACTATAAAAATGAAACGTATAATTCTCACATGCTCCTGCATATTTCCCCTGCTGATTTTTGCGCAAAGCCTGCAATTGCATTACGACCTGCGGCACACCATCGACCCAAAGCATAATCCGCAGAATTTCCCCGCGCTATTTTTTGAGTATTTTAAATCTCAAACTGATACGTCATCATTTATAAAGCCCGGCTCATTCCTCTTCAAGGCCGAAACCGATATGAAGGGCGACAAAAACAATATCGGCAACGCGTTTATCCAGGTTACGCAAACCTTCCGGTTAGGGCGGCCTAAAATATTTGTGGGCGTTCAATACAGCGGCGGACTGGGCGTTACCGAGCCCCGGCAATACAGCTATTATATAAATAACAGTTTCGCCATAGGGCCAAATTACAATTTTCAATCGAAAGGGTTTTACTGCAGCACTTCAGTTTATTACACTTATAACATGCGTAAAAAGCCCAGTAACGATGTGATGCTAACCTTTTATTGGTGGAAAGGCCTGTTTAATTATAAACTGGAATTTAACGGCGATTTTGAGCTTTATACGCTCAACAAAAACACCGGCGAGGACTTCACTAAAGATTTAAAAGGCAAAACCGTTTCGTTTTTCGGGCAGCCGCAGGTTTGGTATAACTTAAATAAGAGTTTTGCTTTTGGTTCCAAACAGTTGCTGTACTATCATGTAAACACAACAGAAAACTTGTTCCAGGTATACCCGACCGTAGCGATAAAAGTGAAAATTTGATTTTTAGTGCGTCCCGATTATTTAATTTTCTTCAAAAACGGTTCATTCTCCAGCATCAACCTGAAGTTATCCGGGCTTACCACATCGTTATGCTCTTTTAAGCTATGTATAAAAAGCAGGCGATGGGCAACCAGTTGCTGCGGTACCAGCTTAGCTTCTTCCACCTGGAAGTTGCTGATACCTTTATCGCTGAGTTTATCCGCCATGGTTTTGCTTTCGGTAAGCGTGCCGCCGTGGTCGGTGTAAATATCAACGAACCTGTGCCGGGTATCGGCGGCAATCCATTCCATAAACTTGTCGGTTTCGCCATAAAGGGCATCAAAAAGCACTACATCATCCACCGGTACCTGGCCGTTTTTAAGGATGCGGGCGATAACCCGGTATGCACCGCTATGCCCGGCCAGCAGAATATGCCCGGCGGTACAATTGGCGGGGACAAACTTTTTTGCTGTCAAACCCTGCAGCACATCATTAACCAGCTTTTTAAATATGCCTGTATTTTCCAGCTTCCCGCCATAGCTGTCCGGCGCGTTACGGGCGGTTTCTGTCAATACCAGCACGGCATTTCGTTTGGAAGCGATGAACTGTTTGGTTAACTCATACCTGGTTGCTGCGCTATCAATATTATTGCCCCAACCATGAAACCAAAATACCAGGTCGACCTTTTTTGATGCATCAAGATTTTTGGGAGCGATAATTAAAACCGAGCTATCACTGTAATGCGCAGCCGCTGTATACAATTTACCATCATAAGTGTTCCCCCTTGCCCTGCCGGTATCGGGAAATGATGTATGTGACGACGAAATATGAAATTGCACAGCACCGGGTAAATCCTGCGCCGCCGAATAATTGCCGGTTAGCGCAATCAAAACAATTAATGCCGTATAAATAAATGGTCGTTTCATCTTAAAATACTTATCTTCATTTCTCAAATTTTTTCTGACTTCTGACTTCTGACTTCTGACTTCTGACTTCTGACTTCTGACTTCTGA
>JBDUDE010000924.1:0-5942 GCA_040003105.1 Mucilaginibacter sp.
ACTTTGTATTGCAGGATAAAACCAGCGGCAAGCTTGATAAATTCAGCGGTATATCGACGAAGTTTATTACAGAGCTGATGAAGAAACCGGCGGTAGCATTTGCGTTCACCTCGTTTAAAGCGGATTATCCGCAGTTGCAATTAGACGTCGACGATGATAAGGCTAACCAGCTTGGTGTAAGCGTGAAAGATATATTGCAAACTATGCAGGTATATTTCGGTAGCGCCCAGGTATCCGACTTTAACCGCTTCGGTAAATACTACCGCGTGCAGGTGCAGGCTGATATTGCCGACCGTGCTGACCCTTCGTCTATCGACCGGGTGTTTGTAAAAAACAGAACAGGAGAAATGGTGCCTATCAACTCACTGGTTAAACTAACCCGTGTTTACGGTTCCGAAACTGCATCGCGTTACAACTTGTTCAATTCTATAGAAATAAATGCGATACCAAAACCAGGCTTCAGCTCGGGTGAGGCTATTAAAGCAATAGAAGAGACAGCGAAAGAACAATTGCCATTAGGTTATACTTACGACTTTACCGGCCAAACCCGCGAGGAAATATCCTCAAATGGTCAGTCGACAGCGGTATTCCTTTTATGTTTGGTGTTTGTTTACTTCCTGTTATCGGCACAGTATGAGAGCTATATCCTGCCATTGGCGGTTATCTTCTCTATCCCAACAGGGGTGCTGGGCGTATTTATCGCCATCGGCCTTACCGGTATCGAAAACAACATATACGTACAGGTAGCGCTCATTATGCTCATCGGCTTGCTGGCCAAGAACGCGATTTTAATTGTAGAGTTCGCGGTACAACGGCGAAAGGCGGGCTTATCACTGATCGCCGCGGCAATTGAAGCCGCCAAATTAAGGCTCCGCCCGATTATCATGACGTCACTTGCATTTGTGTTCGGTTTGTTCCCGATGAGTATCGCAACTGGTCCATCAGCACAAGGTAACCACTCTATCAGTATCGCCGCAGCAGGTGGTATGGTTTCGGGGGTTATCCTGGGCTTGTTTATCATACCGGTATTGTTTGTAATATTCCAGGGCTTGCAGGAAAGAATAACCGGCGCACCCGAGCCCGTGTTAACGGCTGATGGTGTTAGTGATGGAAAAGGTAATAACCGTAAGGTTGCGCTGGAAGGCGAACTGACAGCATAAATAAAAGTAAGGGTGCGCCTCACCCTACCTTCTCCAAAGGAGAGGGCTTTTAAAAAGAGCGGAGTTCGAGTCCTCTCCTTTGGGGAGGATTTAGGTGAGGCAGCTAAAACTTAATAAAATACAAAACAAATGAAAAATTATATAAGCATATCCATTTTGGTACTCACATTATCGGTGCTGAGCGCCTGTAAAGTATCAAAGGATGTAGAAACACCCAAGCCGGCGTTACCTGAAACCTTCAGGAATGCAGCCACAACCGGCGATACCAGCAGCATTGCTGGTATACAATGGAAACAATTTTTTACCGAAGCTACCCTGCAAAAGCTGATTGACAGCGCCATCGTAAAAAACTACGATATGCAGATTGCCGTTAAAAATATAGAAGCATCGCAACTGTTGTTTAAGCAGGTAAAATGGAACAATGTTCCACAGGTTGACCTGAATGTAACCGCCAGTTCAAGCCGCCCGTCGGATAACAGCCTTAACGGTTTAACCTTAAGCCAGAATAATATCGGCACAAAACACATCGAGGACTATTCGGCAAACCTGGCCGTATCGTGGGAGGCTGATATCTGGGGCAAAATCCGTAACCAGCAACGGACTGCTTTGGCCGCATACCTGCAAACACAGGAAGCAAAAAAAGCAATCCAGACCAGCTTGGTTGCAAGTGTATCACAAGGTTATTACAACCTGTTGATGCTGGATGCACAGCTTGATATTGCACAAAAAAATGTAAAGCTAAACGATAGCACCCTGCGCATAATAAAACTGCAATTTGATGCCGGCCAGGTAACTTCATTAGCCGTTCAACAGGCCGAAGCACAAAAGCAGGCTGCCGAACAACTGGTGCCTCAATTTGAGCAAAACTTAACCATACAGGAAAACGCCTTACGTATTTTAACCGGCGAGTTGCCTGACAAAATTGCACGTAACTCCAGCCTGGATGCAATGGTTATCCCGGCAACTGTAGGAACCGGTGTGCCATCAGCAATAATAAGCCGCAGGCCCGATGTTAGGAGCGCAGAGCTTGAATTGATGATAGCCAACAGCAAAGTAGGCATCACCAAAGCCGAAATGTACCCCGCTTTGCGTATAACTGCGCAAGGTGGCGTAAACTCATTTAAAGCCAGCAACTGGTTTAATATACCCGCATCATTATTTGGTGTAGTTGCAGGCAGTGTAGTGCAGCCGTTGTTCGACCACAAACGGTTAAAAACTGATTACGAAGTTGCGCAGGTTAACCGCGAGAAAACAGTGTTACAGTTCCGGCAGTCGGTTTTAAATGCAGTTGGCGAAGTGTCTGACGCGCTGGTGAAAATTGATAAGCTGAAATCGCAACAGGTAATAGCCGCCAACAGGGTAAACACCCTGCAGCAGGCAACTAAAAATGCAAACCTGCTGTTTAAAAACGGCCTTGCAAACTACCTTGAAGTAATAACAGCCCAAGGCAATGTATTGCAAAGCGAGTTGGAACTGGCATCAATAAAAAGAGATGAATTAAGCGCAGTGTCCGAATTATACAGGTCGCTGGGTGGTGGTTGGAAAAACTAAAAATTAATACCCATGAAAGAATTTGTAGCATCAAGAAGCAAACTGCTCTTTTGTTCGATAAAAGAATGGAACATTACCCTCGTGTTTTGGGCAGCTGTGCTGGTGATTGAGGTGGTGATGAATGTGTTGAAGTAAAAGAGGTAACGACTTTTAAAGAATGAATTAATCCTCAATCCGCTGATAACGGGTTGGGGATTTTTACTATAATAATGTTTTATATATTAAACATTTTGATTAATATTGTATATTATATAAAACATTATGAAAGAATCTATTATTCTTTTACCCAAAGCACAACGGGTTCTTAGTGATCTTGGCGAGAATATTAAGCTTGCCCGGTTACGAAGAAAGCTAAGCGCTGAACAGGTTGCAGAGCGTGCCGGAATAAGCAGGTCGACACTTTGGCAAATTGAACGGGGGAAGCCTTCGGTTGCTATGGGCGCATATTTCCAGGTGCTCTTTATATTGGGGCTGGAGAAAGATTTTTTGAAGTTAGGGGCGGATGATGAATTAGGCAGGAAGATACAGGATGCAGGTTTACTGGTTAAAGACAGAGCGCCAAAAAATAAATTGAAAAATGGCAAATAGCAACAAAGATATTTTTGTTTACGCAGATTGGAAAGGCCTAACCGAAGCTGTATTAGTTGGTATACTTAATGTATCACAATTAAGAGGGAAAGAAATATTCTCTTTTGAATATTCCTCTGACGGGTTAAACTTGCCGGGCATTCAGAGTATTGACCCTGATTTGCAATTATTTGCCGGTCAGCAGTATTTAAGCGATAACAAAACTAATTTTGGAATTTTTATGGATTCGTCGCCTGACCGCTGGGGCAGGGTATTAATGAAACGGAGAGAGGCTATTTTGGCGCGCAAGAATAAT
Organism: Mucilaginibacter sp.; assembly: GCA_040003105.1. Lineage (GTDB taxonomy): Bacteria > Bacteroidota > Bacteroidia > Sphingobacteriales > Sphingobacteriaceae > Mucilaginibacter. The sequence goes on from JBDUDE010000924.1 coordinate 3,595, forward strand.
CGCAAGGCGGTGGCTTTAATGGAGTCCGATTTTTTGTTAGGCGTTTACGACCAGAATAGAATGGGCGCATTGCGGTTTAAGTTAAATCGCGACGGCGAATTTTTAAGCCATGAACAGGAATTAGCAGCCCCGCCATGGACATTGTTAAGGGATTTGGAATATGCCAGTTTGCAATTGGAGGACGATCATATTACCGATGATAACGAAGAGTTAAAATGGTTGAATGTACTAATGGCGCCTGGTTCTTCTTTAGGGGGCGCCAGGCCCAAAGCAAGTGTTACCGATCCCAATGGAAATCTTTGGATTGCCAAATTCCCTAGTGTTAACGATGATATTGATGTAGGCGCATGGGAAATGGTTGTACACGAGTTGGCAAACAAATCCGGTATTAATGTGGCCCCGGCAATGGTCGGGAGGTTTTCAGGAAAGCACCATACGTTTTTAACAAGCAGGTTTGATCGTACCAACCAAACAGAAAGAATTCATTTTGCATCAGCTATGACCCTGCTTGGTTTTACTGATGGTGCAGACTACCAATCGGGTGCGAGTTACCTTGATTTAGCGGGGCTGATTCAAAGAAAAAGTGGTGGTGCTAATGAAAGCTTAAAGGAGCTATGGAAAAGGATTTTGTTTAATGTTATGGTAAAAAATACAGACGACCATTTACGAAATCATGGTTTTCTGTTATCACCAACCGGATGGGATTTGTCGCCCGCGTACGATATGAATGCTGTAGCCACCGGAACCGGGTTGACATTAAATATTTCCGAAGATGATAATTCATTAGATATTGACCTGGTACTTGAAGTTTCCACTTACTTTAGAGTAAAACTTTCGGAAGCGAAGGAATTAATTGCTGAAATAGGTAAGTGTATAAGCCGATGGCGTAGTGTGGCTGCAAAATATAAATTAACAAGCCGCGAGCAGGATATAATGGCAGCAGCTTTTGAAAAATGAATCTCAATTAAATATCGCATAATTACCGCTGGATATTTCTATTTGCGGCGAATAGTTACCCTATTCACCGCAAAAATACGGCGAATATATTGTGTATGCGGTGATTAAATCGTATATTCACCGCATATTTACGGTGAATATGTATTTACACGAGTTAAAGGCATGGCCAAAATTTACTTGGGACGACAAGTTACTTGCCGAAAAGCTCGGTCGTGTAAATTATGCCATGGGTATGATAATGGGCCAAATGAACGCCGCAGGTTTTAAGCAAAAGGAAGAAGCGCTTTTAAAAACACTTACGCTGGATGTTACCAAATCGAGCGCTATAGAGGGCGAAATGCTGAATGCAGAACAGGTCCGGTCGTCAATAGCCCGGCGCCTGGGGATAGAATTTGCAGGCATGGTGACATCAGACAGGCGGGTAGACGGCGTTGTAGAAATGATGTTGGACGCCACGCAGCATTTTAATTTACAAATAACAGCAGATAGGCTTTACGGCTGGCACTCTGCACTTTTTCCATCAGGGAAAAGCAGCCTGCATAATATAACGGTTGGCAATTGGCGTAACGACGAAACCGGCCCAATGCAGGTTGTATCTGGTCCGCTTGGTAAAGAGCAAGTGCATTACCAGGCGCCGGACGCTAAATATGTGCCCGGCGAAATGACGGTATTTTTGAATTGGTTTAATGACGAGCAACCAATTAATCCCGTTATGAAAGCCGGGGTGGCTCATCTTTGGTTTGTAACAATACACCCTTTTGATGATGGCAACGGGCGCATAACCCGCGCTATAACTGATATGCAATTGGCGAGGGCTGATAAATCGTCTCAGCGGTTCTATAGTATGTCAGCACAAATAGAAAAGGAAAGAAATGCTTATTATGATATATTAGAGTCTACCCAAAAAGGCACACTGGATATAACCGGCTGGCTAATATGGTTTTTTGACTGTCTCGGCCGGGCCATGGATAACACTATGGATGTTTTGGAAAAGGTTACCACAAGGGGCAATTTTTGGGACAAGCATAGGGACACCTCGTTAAATGCAAGGCAAAAGAAAATGGTTGATACTTTGCTGGATGATTTTTATGGAACTTTAAATGTTTCAAAATGGGCCAAAATAACTAAATCATCAACAGATACTGCCTTAAGGGATATACGCGATTTAATGAATAAAGGCATACTTTTGCAAAACGAAGGCGGCGGCAGGAATACCAGCTACAGCATAGTGTTAAATTAAATTCATTACCTTTTTAATCTGTCATAATTAAATAATCGATGAAGCTATTTTCTACGGGATACCTGTTTTTTGTATTAACTATCGCGCTAAGCTTACCTAGTCGCCCCTTAAGAAGTATTTAACTATTTGATTATCAACAAAATGTTAATAA
>JBDUDE010000244.1:0-5941 GCA_040003105.1 Mucilaginibacter sp.
TAAGATTTTTCGCTGCGCTCAAGAGATAGTTTTTCGCTGCGCTCAAGAGATAGTTCTTCGCTATCGCTCAGAATGACAAAAATTATGATAAAATAATACACGCCCCTGCATATAACACTATGAAAAAATACACCCTGCTTACAACCCTGCTTCTACCTTTATCTATATTCGCCCAAAAAAGCGGCGGCGTTACAAATCCGGTGGATTTGATTAACCCGCTGATGGGTACTGCTTCGAAACCGGCGCTATCAAACGGTAATACCTACCCGGCGATAGCGCTGCCCTGGGGCATGAATTTTTGGACACCCCAAACCGGTAAAATGGGTAATGGCTGGCAGTACACCTATGATGCGGATAAAATCCTTGGCTTTAAACAAACCCACCAGCCATCGCCATGGATGAACGATTATGGCATGTTTTCCATCTTCCCTGAAACCGGTAAAGTTGTACTGGATGAAGGCAAACGCGCCAGCTGGTTTTCGCACAAGGCCGAGGTTGCAAAGCCTTACTATTACAGCGTTTACCTGGCCGATTATGATGTAACCACCGAAATTACGCCAACCGAACGCGCCGCCAGCTTCAGGTTTACCTTTCCCAAAAGCGATAGCTCGCATATTTTAATCGACGCTTTTGATAAGGGCTCGTACATAAAAATTATCCCGGGCGAACGGAAGATAATAGGCTACAGTACCAAAAACAGCGGCGCGGTAACCGATAACTTTAAAAACTTTTTTGTTATTTATGTAGATAAGGCTTTCGATGTGGCCTCGGCCTGGCATGACAAAGAACTTGATAACGGCAAATTGGAGTACACAGGCGACCATGCCGGCGCGGTTATCAGCTTTAAAACAAAAAAAGGCGAGCAGGTGCATTTGCGCGTAGCTTCATCTTTCATCAGTGTTGAACAGGCCGAGCTTAACCTTAAACGCGAAATAGGCGGTAACAGCTTTGTCCAAACCGAACAGAATGCCAAAGCGACATGGAATAAAACGCTAAGCCGCTTAAATGTTGAAGGCGGAACTATCGACCAAACGCGTACTTTTTACTCTTGTTTGTACCGCATGCTGTTCTTCCCGCATAAAATGTTCGAGGTTGATGAGAAGGGACAAAATGTGCATTATAGCCCTTATAATGGTAAAGTTATGCCCGGCTACTTATTTGCCGGCACGGGTTTTTGGGATACCTTCCGGGCTTTGTATCCATTCCTGAATTTGGTTTACCCTTCAGTAAGCAAGCAGATGCAGGAAGGTTTGGTAAACGATTATAAAGAGGGTGGCTGGTTGCCTGAATGGAGCAGCCCGGGCTATGCCGATTGCATGATTGGGAACAACTCTGCATCGGTAGTTGCCGAGGCGTATTTAAAAGGGGCACGCGGTTACGATATAGAAACGCTTTACGATGCCTTAAAGCATGGCGCCAACAACGAGGGACCGAATGCAACCGGCAGGCGAGGGGTAGACTATTACAACACGCTGGGTTACGTGCCTTATGATGTTAAAATCAATGAAAATGCAGCCCGTACTTTGGAATACGCTTATGACGATTTTGCAATTTACCAACTAGGAAAAGCCCTTGGCAAGCCTGCAGCCGAAATTGAAATCTACAAAAAACGCAGCCAGAATTACCATAACCTGTACGATAAACAAACCGGCCTGATGCGCGGCAAAAACAAGGATGGAAGTTTTGAAACGCCATTCAATCCCTTTAAATGGGGCGATGCCTTCACCGAAGGGAATGCCTGGCACTACAGCTGGGGCGTATTTCATGATATACAGGGGCTAATAAACCTGATGGGCGGCAAACAACAATTTGTAGCCAAATTGGATTCGGTGTTTACGCTGCCGCCAACGTTTGACGATAGCTACTACGGAACAGTGATACACGAGATACGCGAAATGCAGATAGCCAACATGGGGCAGTACGCGCACGGTAACCAGCCCATACAGCACATGATTTACCTGTACAATTATGCCGGCCAGCCCTGGAAAACCCAATACTGGGCGCGCGAAACCATGAACAAGCTTTACAAAGCAACTCCCGACGGGTATTGCGGCGACGAAGACAATGGCCAAACATCGGCCTGGTATGTGTTTTCGGCAATGGGCTTTTACCCGGTAACCCCCGCCAGCGACCAATATGTTTTAGCCGCACCTTTATTTAAAAAACTGACCATCAATTTGGAGAATGGCAAAACCATCATCATAAACGCGCCAAAAAATAGCGCCGATAACAAGTATGTAAACAGCTTAACTATTAATGGCAAGCCTTACGTTTTTAACTGGCTAAGTCATAAAGCCCTGATTGGAGGCGAGGTATTGAATTTTGATATGTCGGCAACGCCGAATAAGCAGAGGGGAACAGGGAAGGGGGATGTGCCGTTTTCGATGTCGAAATAATCGCTGCCACGAGTTTAGCGATTAGCGTAACTCGTGGTGCGCCAGTTTAAATACCGGAAAACAAAATGTTTGCGGGAGTGAAGCTGAAAGCTTCAACCATGCTATAGAAAGATTAGCTAATGATACATTAGACTCCTGGTAGTAAGTGCTGGCGCCAACCCCGCCCATTGCTTTATTCCGGCTACTCATTTATTGGGAAAATTACGGCAGTGTGAACAGACAAAGCCAGGTGCAACAACCACATTTTTATTTATTTGATTGGATTGTTTAAAAAATCATTATCATTGAATCTCCAATTAAACACCTTGAAAAAGACCACCAAGCTTTATATGCTGTTATGGCTTACTATATTGAGCTGCGCAAAAAAAGAAACGCCTGCAGTGGATTTATCAACAGCAATGCTCGCGGCAGTGAACAAACTGCGAACTACTGGTTGCACTTGTGGAACCACCTATATGCCGCCTGTACATGCCGTTAAATGGAGCAGCGATCTGGAAGCTGCCAGTGCCGCATATGCTAAACAAATGGATACCGGCCACTTTTTCAGCCATATCGCCCCCGACGGCTCATCACCGATACAGCGAGATATGAAATTTGGCTTTACAGGGAGCTATATCGGCGAAAACATTGGCGAGGGGTACAATGATGTGCAGCAAGTGATGACGGCCTGGCAAAATAGCCCCGATCATTGCATGGCCATGATGGACAGCATATATGTTGAAATGGGTGCCGCACGCCATAATGATGTATGGGTGCAGGAGTTTGGAGGATATTAGCGCGATTTCTGTTCGCCAACCGCCAGATCCGTTAGCCAATGCGGAAGTTTACCCCCGGGCAACCTCCAACTCATCCCAATCTTAACTTTTAATTTATTAATTAATAATTGAGAAATTAGTGAAAACAATTGAGCAATTAGTGAAAGGATGTTGCCTGATTTTGGGTTTATATTTGATTAACTAATTATAAATAAATAAAAAATCATGAAAAAAGTACTACTATGTGCAGCTATTATTGCTGCGTTTGCTTCGTGCAAAAAAGATTCATCGAAGCCCGATTCACCTTCATCAAGCGCTGAGGTTGAAGCTAACTGGTCGTCAACTGCTCAATACGGGTCATGGTCTAATGGCGGTTATACGTTAAATAATGATGTTTGGGGCAATGGACACGGACCACAAACTATTTGGGCAAACTCTTATAGTAATTGGGGTGTTTGGTCAAACCAGCCTAATACAGGTGGCGTAAAATCATACCCTAACGCTTCAATTGACGTAAACAGATCACTTAGTTCTTTACACACTGTTAAAAGCAGTTTTAACTGTTCAACCCCTTCGGGTGGATCGTGGGAGTCCACCTATGATATATGGGATCAATCCCATGCCAATGAAACGATGCTTTGGTTTAACTGGACCGGGAATGTTGGCCCTATTTCTTATAATTATGGGTCAAACGGCGCTATACCGGTATATACCAACGTAAATGTTGGTGGTTATACATGGAATGTTTACCGGGGCAATAATGGCGGGAATAATGTTTATTCTTTTCTTTGTACGTCGAAAAGAAACTCTGGCACTGTTGACATATTAGCCATCCAGCGTTGGATACAGAGCAAGGGTTGGTTTGGAAATATAACTCAGGGCGATGTACAATACGGTTTCGAGATCACCAGTTCAAGCGGCGGCCTTAACTTTTCAACAAACAGTTATTCGGTGACGTATAACTAAAGCGTTTATTGCGAAAAAAAGACAGAGGCCGGCTCATTGACCGGCCTCTGTCTTTTTGCTGCTTCCGAACCCCGGTAAATTGAACCAATGCCATTTTTGCTGCCACCCGCACCCTAAATATTTGGTAGTGGTATTTATGTTGGGTTAATTTTCAACAACGTCAAAATTAGTGGCGCTTGCTATTCGCGTTTATCGTATGTTGTTAATAACGTTGTGTTAATCATTCCAGAGGAGGAGAACTTCAGAATACGGTTTGGTGAATTATGTTATGGTTATGCCCCGGGGCGCAGCACTGGGTATGACGTTTTATTCACTTTTATTTAACAAGATATATTTGCTCGGGCTAACCTTAAAATGCCTGCTGAATGAAGATGAAAAATAGGGTACCGAGCTGAAACCCACCTCGTAGGCAATTTCTGAAATATTTTGTTTGCCGCTAAGGATGAGCGTGGTCGCCTTTTGAAGCCGTGTAATGCGGATAAATTCTTTAACTGAATAGCCGGTAACTACTTTGATCCTTCGGTAAATTTGCGCCCTGCTCATACCAATGGCCTTGGCAAAATCATTGGCGTCAAAAGCCGAATTGCCAATGTTTTGTTCAATAGCTCCATAAACCTTTTTTAAAAATGGTTCATCAATAGGATTTAATGCGGTTTGAGCATGTAGTGGTTCGGATTCGGTTAACAACCCCGTAAGTAATTTTCTTGATTTTATAAGGTTATCGATCCTGGCTTTTAAAATAGCAAAATTGAATGGCTTCGTTACATAGCAATCGGCTCCGCTTTTTAACCCATTGAGCAAGCATTCGTCGGTACTATTACCGGTTAGCAGCAATATTGGTATCAGGCACGTGCGCCGGTCTTCTTTTAGTAACTCACATAATCTTATGCCGTTAATTCCGGGCATTTTTACATCGCATATAATTATATCTGGTAAGGTTGAAACTGCTTTTTTAAATCCGGCTAAACCATTTTTCGACTCTACAAAAAGGTAATTATCCTTAAACTCCCTTTTCAGCAACAACCGTATATCAAAACAATCATCGATGATATGCACCAGGGGCCTTACCCTTTCGGGTGAATTTTTAAACACCTTATCTTCCAATAAGAGATGGGCCGTTTTATTTTGAACGACGTTAAATTGGTTCATAGGATAGAAAGTTTTAAGTTTATTGGCAATGTGAATTTATGGAACAAGAGAGGAATGATATAGCACAAAAACGAAAAAAAATAGAACAAATGTTAATTTGATGTTAAACGCTTTTTCTATAAGAAGAAATTAACCAAACATCTTGATTTATCCGCTATATTGGATTTTTCACAAAATATTTTATAGATATCAAGAAATTAGCACACATGTCATTGGCAGCGCGCGGGTTGTTTACTGATTTGGCATAATCCACTCCTTCGTCATAATCAAGAAAAGAATTCAGGTTTAGCGGGGCATGAAAAAGTTCTGTGTACTTATGTTGCCCATGATTTGTTTTATAAAGGTACTCATTACGTCCAGTCAACGTTGGTGTATGTAAATTAAAAACCTAGGTTTGGTTATTTCTTCGTTGGTACTTTGCAGTTTTTGGTCTTGGAGAGCGTCGGTGATAATGGGCAGGTGGGGTGAAAATTTTGTATCACGAAGAGAACAATTACCAGTATCAGCACCGGGTAAGTAAAGTTATTTTCATGTATTAAAGCACAACAAAGCTAAACCATTGTAAAAATAACGTATCCGGCACATCAACCCTAATGATAATCGGCTATATTTAAAAATCCAAACGGCATCATGAAAAAAACGCTGCTCTTACTATTTATTATTAGTGGTTTATAC
>JBDUDE010000092.1:0-5940 GCA_040003105.1 Mucilaginibacter sp.
AGCGCCGCCCGCATATCGCGTACTTTAAAAACCGGGACTATTTTCATCGTAATTTTCTTTGTTTAAAGCTATCAAAATGATTGCTGCCTTGCAAAAAGCCCTCGCCAATAAACCTTATATTTGAACAAAGCCCTCTTTAACACTATACAATCCATGGAAACCCCAAACGAAAATGCCGGCGAAACGCCAGAAAAGAAAAAGGAGCCCATCTTCCTGCCACGGCCCAATGGCTGGGGGTGGACGCTTAATTTCAACCGCCCGGAATCCTATTTTGTGCTGGCTATTATTTTAGGGGTGCCGTTCTGCGTGGTTTTGTGTGCGCTTTTATTTGTTAAAAAGTAATTGGTACAGCGTATTTTCCGGGCAATTTAAAACCCCATCACCGCGCTATTCTCCTTCAAAAACGCTTTGAATTTATCCTGCAGCCGGTGAAACTCCGCTATTACCCTTAACCCTTCGGTGGTAAGTGTTGCATTGCCGCCGCCTTTGCCGCCCCGGTGGCTGGTAACCAGCGGCTGCTTAAAATGAGTGTTCATGTGGTTAATAAGGTCCCAGGCCTGTTTGTAGCTCATTTTCATTTGCAGCGCCGCCTGCCTGATAGAGCCGGACTGCTGTATCCGCTCCAGCAGTTCGATACGGCCATGGCCCAAAATTTTTTCGCCGGCTGTCTCTATCCATATCCGGCCGTTTAACGCAAATGTTGGCTCCATCGTGTATGTTTTTAATTATTGGCAGGTAACCGGCGCAAGTTATGCAGTTTGGTTTACTTTTAATTAAATTGAAGTGGATTATTGTCGGGCCGCGACCCGCAAATTTTTATTTCAAATTTCTTTGAAATCGTTCGTTTATTAATTAACTTAGTATAACCAATTGCTAACCATTAATAAAGGAGTTTCTTATGAAGAAAAAAGCTACCTTAGTTAATCAGCCTGGTAAGACTGAGACTAACAAGTCCGAACCCCTGCCCCGTCAAATCACCGGTCACATTGTTCATCACCATCATTCTTTTTGCGAGCATTCGCACGGTCGTGTTAACAGGCACCCGTTTGGGGGCAGTAATGGGCCCGTGGCATTTTAGCGATAGTAACTGAATGTTACTTCGCATCCCGGCTTGACCGGGATGGTAGTTCGCGCATAAATAAACCAGTTTAATTGAGACAGGTTCGCCTTTCGCGCAAAATCCCTTTTATTTCATAACTGATCCGAAACCTGTCCCCGGGGAAAGGCAACGACTTACCTGGTTTTCATTATAAAAACAATTTTGGTAGCCAATGGCATTAACGGCTCAGATGAGGTTGTTGCGGCAAAATGATGCACGTGGTGTACTCGCTGTCCGCCATCTTTTTGCATTGCCCTGTTATCACCATTATATACGGTTAGGTTATCTGGCACGTCAGTAGTACCGCTTACACTATGCGTATGATCAGCTTTGCCCACCTTGTCGCTAATCTCAGAGCTATTGGCGGTGCCTAATGGAAACCGGCCAACCAGATCAGGGGTGCCGTTGGCGCCGTTGCAAACCACCCAACCTTGTGGTATAGCGGTCTTTACGCCCCAGCCAATTATTGTCCCTTTAGGCATAGCCGAAAGCGAAGGGGTTATTACCGGATGTTGGAATGAGCTAAGGCCTAAAATAATGCAAGCTAACATGATTAAGTTTTTCATTTGATTAAAAGTTTAATAGTGGTTAATAATTATTGTCAGGCAATATTAATTGATGTCTGGACGCAGTCACACCGTAAAAAAACGGTAAATTACAGGGTGTTTTTACGGTAATTATTTAAATTGACTGAGGTAAGCAGCCTTTAAAATTTGTTACGCTAATACTTTACTTTACACTAATTTTACGCCTGCGCAATTTCACCAAGCCAATGCAAAACCAGGATATCATCGAAGGCTTCCAGCATGTAGACCAATCGCAAACGGGCTTCCTGGTAAAGTTCCTTGAAGACGTACACCGCTGCGAAACCGTGCAGGAAGGCTTTGCCAAACAACTAACCTGGCTTAATATACAACCCGGCGACCATGTACTTGATGTAGGCTGCGGTATAGGCGACCAGGCCTTTGCCATGGCTAAGCTTGTCGGCAAAACAGGCAACGTTACCGGAACCGACATCAGCACCACGATGATTGCGGTGGCCAAAAGCCGGCATGCAGCATCGGGACTACCGTTACAGTTTATCGTTGCCCCGGCCAGCCGGCAGCCCTTTGCCGATGCCTCGTTTGATATTATCCGCACCGAGCGGGTACTGATGTACCTTAAAAACATCGACGAAGTATTTACCGAATACAAACGCCTGCTAAAGCCCGGCGGCAAACTGCTTATTTTTGATGTAGATTGGGATACCCTGGTATTACCGCACCCCGACCAAAGCGTAACCCGCCGTATTGTTGAATTCATTGCAGACAGCTTTCCATCGGGCCGCGTCGGCGCCGAACTATACGGCCATTTTAAAGATTTTGGCTTTAACAACATCCAAATAAGGCCCCACGGCTACATGCATAACCTTGAACTTACCAGACGCATTTTAGGCGGCATAACATCCACCGGCGTGACCCACAACGTTTTTACCAGCGATGAAGTTACCAACTGGTGGTCAGCACTGGAAAAGGCGGAGGCTGCAGGCAAGTTTTTTTCCTGTTTCCAGGGGTTTATAGTGATGGGGACTAAATAAGTTGGCAGCAGTGAGTTGGCAGTTGACAGGCAAGTTAAACATTTCAGCAAGTATTGGTTCCTTCTTGATTCTTGGCTCTTGACTCTTGGTTCTTTTCCCGGCATCCATCCTAAAATCCCTTAATCCTATAAATCTTAGTTTTAGTTTAAGTTATTGTTAACCCCTGCAATCTTAAAAAATGATTACCTACTTTTGGTTATCATTTATCGCGCGTTATGAAACTAAAACTAATTATTTGTTTTGCTACAGCCTGTATTGCTATACAATCCTTTGCCCAAACCCCGGGTAAAATTGAGCAAACCGGACAGGTTTTATTGCCCAACGGCTGGAAATTGAGTCCTGCCGGGCGCGGCCTGCCACTTGGCGATTTACCGTTAAACATCCAGCTGTCGCCATCGGGCAAATTGCTGGCGGTAACCAATAACGGGCAAAGCACGCAATCCATCCAACTTATCGATACCAAAACAGAGCAAAAGCTTGATGAGCGCATCATAAAAAAAGCATGGTACGGACTGGCATTCAGTCACGATGAAAAAATGCTGTATGCATCCGGCGGTAATGATAACCAAATACTGGCTTACCATATCCAAAACAATAAAATAGGGGCCGCCGATACGATAAAACTTGGTGAAGCATGGCCAAAAAATAAGATATGCACCACGGGCATAACAGTCAACAAAAGCAATTCACGTTTATACACTGTTACTAAAGAGGACAGTGCACTTTATGTAATTAACCCTGCAAGCCGTAAAGTAGTAAAACGCGTAAAACTTGCGGCCGAAGCCTATAGCTGCATCTTATCGCCCGATGAAAGAACGCTGTATATTTCTATTTGGGGTGGGGCAGAGGTGAGTTGCTATAACACCGCAACAGGCACCATCACCAGTATTAAAACTGGCAGTCACCCGAATGAACTGCTGCTGAATAAAAAAGGTACCCGGCTTTTTGTGGCCAACGCGAATGATAATTCAGTGTCGGTTATAAATACGGCCACGCTCAAAACCACCGAAGTTATCTCAACTTCGCTGTATCCTACCCGGTTAACCGGCTCAACTACTAACGGTTTGGCCTTATCGCCCACCGAAAAAACGCTTTACATTGCCAATGCCGATAACAATTGCCTGGCGGTATTTGATGTGAGCATGCCCGGCAACAGCAAAAGCCAGGGCTTTATCCCGGTAGGCTGGTATCCCACCAATGTAAAAACGCTGGGCAATAAAATATTTGTGGCCAATGGCAAGGGTTTCACCTCTATGGCCAACCCACAGGGCCCGCAGCCGGTTAAAAAAGCAGATAACAGCGGCTACCAAAAAGGCGCCATTAACAGCAGGGAGCAATATATTGGCGGCTTGTTTAAGGGCACGTTAAGCATTATTGATGCGCCAACCGAACTTAAATTGAAAGCCTACACCAAACAGGTTTATGCCAATACACGTTTTACCGATAAGATAGCAGCCACCGCCCCCGGCGAGGCGGGTAACCCCATACCACGCAAGCGCGGCGAAAAATCGCCCATAAAACATGTGTTTTATATTATTAAGGAAAACCGCACGTACGACCAGGTTTTAGGCGATATGTCAAAAGGTAACGGCGATACTTCGCTTTGTATTTTTGGCGAAAAAGTCACCCCAAATCTCCATACCATTGCCAATAATTTTGTGCTGCTTGATAATTTTTATGTAGATGCCGAGGTAAGCGCCGATGGGCATAACTGGAGTATGGCAGCCTACGCCACCGATTTTATTGAAAAAACCTGGCCCACCAGCTACGGCAGTCGCGGTGGTAATTATGATAGCGAGGGCACCCGCGACATCGGCGACCCGCGCGACGGTTTTATTTGGGATTATTGCAAACGCGCAGGCTTAAGCTATCGCACCTATGGCGAGTTTGCTGATGATGGCAAGGCCAATATCAAATCACTTAATAATCATTTCTGTGTAGCGTCACCAAGCTTTGATTTAAACATTCCCGACATCAGGCGTGAAGAAATTTGGGCGCACGATTTTGACTCGCTGCTGAGCATAAACGCTGTTCCGCAATTTAACACGGTGCGCCTCGGTAACGACCACACCAGCGGGCAACGTAAAGGCGCCATATCGCCCATTGCAGCCGTTGCCGATAACGACCAGGGCGTGGGGCGCTTTTTGGAGCACTTATCGCATAGTTCAATCTGGAAAGAATCGGTAGTGTTTATTTTGGAAGACGACGCCCAAAACGGCCCCGACCATGTGGACGCGCACCGCAGCCCGGTATTTGTTGCCGGCCCGTATGTAAAGCGCGGCGAGGTTATACACAGCATGTATTCAACGTCCGGTGTTTTGCGTACCATCGAGTTAATACTCGGCCTGCCCCCCATGAGTCAATATGATGCCGCCGCCCTGCCGATGTATGAATGCTTTACCAGCAAGCCCGATTTTACCCCATACGTTGTAAAACCAGCCCAGGTAAATCTTGAACAACGCAACGTTGCCGATAACAAAAGCAGCCTCCGTTCCGAACATTTCAACTTCGCCAAAGAAGACGCCATACCCGACCTCGACCTTAACGAGGTAATCTGGAAATACGTAAAAGGCGAAGACGCAGTAATGCCTGCACCAAAGCGCAGCGCCTTTGTTATTTTAGAAAAGAAGAAAAAGGATGATGATGACTAAAAAAGTCAATAGTCATTGGTCAGTAGTGAATAATGAGTCTCGTTTTGTGATAATTCGGGTATGTGCGATACCGCCTATTTTTTTTAAACCCCGATGGGGTTAAATATTTGTAGAAAAATAAACCAAAGGAAGTTCGTGCCGTCAGGTACGAAACACCGCGTTTATATGTCGGCAGCAAGTTGGCGTATCTACGGCCAATGTCATCAATTTAAGAGAAATCAAACAGTTTTTCTTCCCACAAACTGCTTTCCCGCCTCACCCTGCCCTCTCCAAAGGAGAGGGTTCTAAAAAGAGCGAAGTTAAAGTCCTTTCCTTTGGAGAGGATTATTTCATGAGGGCTTCGCCGTTTAGGTGAGCCGAACCGCAATATATTAACGACATTGACCCAATGGTATACAAAATCTTTATTTCTTTGTTACCAATATGTCGCCACTAAAGGGGCGGTATGCAATATCCATTAGCACAATGTTCCCTTATCTCAAATCTCACGTCTCAAATCTCATATCTTCTCAAAACAAATTCCTAATTTAGAAAGTTTTATAACCGATACGTTTAAACCTATGGCCATTTTAGAGAACGACTTTTTACGGGTAGAAATCGATGCAAAAGGCGCC
>JBDUDE010000914.1:0-5918 GCA_040003105.1 Mucilaginibacter sp.
GTTTTGTGAAATTTATTTTTTATAGATAGCTTCATCCCATCTTAACGTATCACTTATGAAACTAAATCGCTTGTCTATTCTACTGTTATTTACGGCCTTAACCGCTTTTAAAGCTGATAATTTGCCGGAATTATTTACCGCGCAACTTACCCGTGCTCAAATGACATTTACTTTGCCTGAAGGATATACAGAAGTTCCGCTTGTAAAAAACGGCCAAATGAATTATGAATATGCATTAAAATATCCCGGCAAAAACTTTGAGGTGAGATACGCCATAAGGCCGTTGGATACCCTGCTGCAACAATTTGTAACTGAGGAAAAAAACAAGAAACCGGGTGATGTAAATATCAGCCCCAATAAACTTTACGGCGCGTTGTATAAGGCAACCGTGTTAAACATTGCCGGCACAGGCGTTCTGCCGCAAATAAGTGCATTTGATAAAACAGCAGTAAAAAATGAATTTAACGCCGACTGGGGTGCCACCAGCGTTTGTGCGCCAGGCGGGGCTTTTGGAAAAGGGTACAAGTACTGCCTGGCGATAGCAATACATAAAGATAATATTGGCGACGCTTATTGTTTTTACCTTGGTGATAACCGGCAAGACATGCAATCATTGATAGAGCCAATATTTCATGCACTTAAATTTAAGTAATATTAAGTCGCGATCGGTTAATCATAAATTCCGACGCGTGTTTAAAAGCAATGCGCCGGTATAAAACTTCATTTCATACCGGCGCATTGCTGTACCTTAATTAAATTAATAATATCCGCCAGTATTAGTAACCGCTTGAGCTACCCATACTACCACCTGTACTTGTAGTACTAATGGTTGATTTTAAAACCCCAAAAAGGCCATGCGACTCATCATGCGGGCCGGCGGTGAAATATAATGGATCCGTATTAGTAGCGGCAGGGTTTAGGAAATCTAAGGCCCATAGCCCCTCGATGCCTATAACCTGCCCATTATTTTGCAATTGCCCTATGTAGATGCCCTGCAAAGAGAATACATTGATTCGTCCGTCGCCAAAGTTACCTACCAGGACGGTTTCAACAGGCGCCGCAAACCCGGCAGGTGCATGTGTAATACCCCATGGCGAGTTTAACGTACCTTTTGAGGCAAAACGACCAACAAGCGTTCCGTCAGGTTTAAAAACATTAACGTAGCCATTCCCAGGCCCGGCTTCGTCATCTTCGTTATCAGGCCCCTTCAGCTTGGCGTACGTAACGTACAACATCCCGCCGATGTTCTGGATGTTGAACGGTCCGAACCCCGCCGGGATTGACGCGTCTGCAAACGGTTTGGTTGTGACATAGGCAAAGTTTTTGTCGAACACGTCAATTTTTCCGCCTTTAAAATTAGCTGCATACAAAAAACTGGCACCGGCATCAGTAGCAATGGCAAGGCCTTTGTAAACAGCATCAGACGCTGACCTGTCGGCAACCTTAACGGCAGCATTGCCGCTGGCCCAGGCTGTTATTACGCCGTCCTCGCCCGAAAAAATGAATTTGTTGCCTCCAAAGTCGGGTGAGCCATTAAACACAATCCCGGTTGGGGCGCCTGCCTGGTCGGCCGTTACCGATGGTATGGTAACCGGGGGCCTTAGCGTTTGCCCCGTTTTATCATAAACCGTGCTTGAGGCTGTATGATTTGCGGCTATCCAGATAATGCCCGTTGGGTTAACGGCAATTCCCCAGGCATTAACCAAAGCCGGGTCAATTTTGGCAGCGCCATTTCCTGCTGCATCAGCAACCAGGTTGGTTTGACTGATGTTAAATTGTTGTTGCGGCCCCTGGTGGTTTTTTTTGCAGGAATAAATGCCCGAAAGAAAGGCAAGCCCAATAAGCAGGGCTTTAATAGTGTTTGATTTTTTCATTGGTATGTATATTTTATTGGTTATCTAATCAGCTTAGTTTCATTTGCGCAATAGTTAATACCACATCGCTCGAGAGAAAGGTTGTCTTCGTATCAAAAAAAACTTGTAACTATTTATTATTTAATTTTTCTCTTAACGCTATTCCGCATCCAATTATCACGATACCAGGGAGCTCCCTGTAGCCCAAAAAGAAACAATTAATTAAAGGGATATAAATTATTTACACCAGTGTGCTTATATTCTTGACAAACAATTGTATCTCCCATTACCGGGAGTAACTGGGTACCCCCCTGCGCCATTTAATTATGTACCAAACAATTTATTTTCCATCTTTAGTAAATGAAAAGTATAATAACTGTAGCCTTTATTGTTTTATGCTGCCTGGCCTGTCGGCGCAAGGGCGGTGGTATGCTATTGCGGCTACATTATGAGCCTGGCACCGTAATCGACATAAAATACCGCAACTACATTATTACAGATAATGAAGGCGCGGATCCTATCCGCAATGAGTATATCAGGATGGGGCTTACCGTCGACTCCATGACAAAAGATTCTGCTTACGCCTTTTCTGCAAAATTTGATTACGTAAGATGGAAGAATGGCGGATTTTTGGCCATCGACCAATTTTCGTCGGACAAGGAAGAGACCGAAATGAATCCGGCGGAACGAAGGATCAATGCAATTGTTAAACCAGTGCTCGATTCTACCTTTAAATTGGCTTTCAATACCAGGGGGCAATTAATTAAGCCATTTTCATATAAAAGCGGCCGCAAAATCCCTACGATGTTTTCCCCGGTCGACTGGGAAGTCTATCAAATCGTTTTTCCTGTGGAGAAGGTTTCTATTGGTGACGAATGGACCAATGAAAGGGAAATTCCGCTGGTAGGCGGCAAGCGGATATCTACTTATTATATCGAGAACATCTTTGATTCAACAATACAAATAAAGGTTGACGGCAAATTAATTGTTAACCCGAATAACACTAAAACATTTTCGGGCCGTTACAAAATCGACGGAAAAACAATGCAGCTTATTTCGGCAAAAATTGAAATAGAAGAGCATACATTTTTGCAGGGCAAAGTAAAAGCTGTGGTTGATATCCAATCACAATAAACTTATTCGAAACACAGGGGATGTATCACCGTTGAAGCGGGCAATTTTTTAATATGATTATTCCACCTTTAGCGACATGCTTATACTTTGCCCGAAAATTATGTTTTGATTGGCATCCAACGGGGTGGTATTCCACAGGCACTCCCGTACTGTAATGTTTTGCGATTCAGGGTCGAGCGCTATAAGCTGGAAGGAAAGCAGTTTCTCGTCCTTTGCCGAATATTTACCTTTCATAGGTGAGTCGACCCGGAAAACCGGTAATTTAACGTCGTTATCCGGCCCTGGGTAAGTGTAATATTCGTTCCAGTTACAATATGCAATCCTATATTTATACATAACCCAGGTTATCAATTATTTTCTTTTATAAAATGAAATTGTTGCCAGGTTTCCGGGATGGTCCCTTACTTCGGTAGTTGTGAAATAGCCGGAACCGTCGGCAGCAAAACCGATACCCTCGCCCTGTGGTTCATTATTAGCGTAAGGCGCGTGTTGTGGTTTTGTTAATAACCCGGCACCGATGCTTGTTCCGGCAGGAAGTTTCCAGTACCATATAAGCTCTTTACTTCTCAGTAATATCTCCGTCCCGTCCGGCGAAATATCCCCGCCGGTGGCTTTGTTAAATAATATTTTCACAACCGGAGCCATTACCGTAACCGAAGAGGTGCTTTGCGGGTAATGGGCCACGTATATTTTTGATGCATTGCTTTCTTTACTGGCTATGTAAATATCCTTAGTCTGCGGGTCAATCAACAGGGTTTCAGCATTGCGCGGCCCGTCAGGGTATTTTAGTTCTATCTTATCTACGGTATCAATATTAATAACAGGTGTTGTTTTACCGGCCAGGTTTGGCTCCATGAAACGATAAATAAGCACTGATTTGTATTTCGAGTCATTATCGCCAATATCAGCTACGTATACATAACTTTTGCCGGCAACGGGGCCCGGGCCCACAGCAATGTCTTCCCAATCGCGGTTACTTACCGGTGTTAAGTTTAATGTGCCTTTGTCGGCGCCTGTGCCGTCGGTAAGGTACACTTGGTTTAGATTACCACTATCGTTATGAATATACAATATACCGGGGTTAATATGGCTTGCCGCAACGCCAGAAATTTCTACAAGGTCGGTACGTGACAGGTTGTTAACTACCGGCACCGCATTAAATGCCGTTGTTGTATCGAGCGATAAAGGATCGTAAGTAGGGGTTAAAAATACTACAGGCGGAGTTTTAGCCGGAATGGTATCTGAAGTGTTATTGGCGCTAATACTGGCCTTTTTGCATGAAAATAAGAATAACAGCAAAAAACACAACAACCCGCTTTTAATAAAACTTGCGGTAGTATTTTTATCAAAGCGGGTTGTCATGTTAATTATGTATTTTATTGATTAGTGATGATTACCTGTTCCGTCTAATTGGAAGCAGCCTATGTCTTTTCCCGGAGGGGTTATACCGCTTGAACCGAAGTTATCGCTGAGCGGAATCCCGCTGGTAATAGGTAAAAAGGCGGTGGTTGTACCTTTACCCGCAGCCGGCGAACCAGGTTGCAGGTGAAAATTAAAGCCGTCAACAGATGCCTGGTTTGCAAAATTGAGGTTTGGAAGCGGGTAATTAACAAACATCGGATTGTTTTTACCCACCAGTGAGGTACCGTCATATTTAAAACCAAAAGTATAAGTTGCGCCCAGGAACGATGCCATATTAGGGATATCAGTTGATTGCGGATGCGTAACAACAGCTTGCGCCACGTTTGTCGGAACGATCTGGTTAGCCTGGGCTACATTGTCAGCATAAAAGAAATTGTAACCGTAAGAAGTCTTGTTGATCGGGCCATCGGCATGGCTTAGAGTATCGGCAAGGTATACCTTGGCAGTTACATTATTACCACCGGCTATTCTTACGCCAAAGTTACAATCTACAATAAGGTTGTTATAGGCATAAGCCCGGGAGTTATTTTCTACCTCGACAGAACCGCTGCGTGCGCCATAAGTACCGGTATTTCTGAAGCCACCATTCACATAGGTATTATTGTACATTGCTATCTGGGTTTGAATTGAGCCTTTAGCACCATCGTTTGATGATTTAGTTCCGTTGGTTGCGCCGCCAATAATCAGGTTGTAAGCCATGTTACCCTGGGTTCCGCCTTTAGCGTTAAAGCCGTCGCCACCTGTGCCGCCACACTTTTCAAGCGTGTTCCTCATCATATTGATGTGGCCGCCATAAAAACGTACCGCATCATCCGGCGAACCATATAACCATGAATCCTCCAGAACAAACACACCGTTAGGGTTTTGCCAATACACAATATACTCATCGCCGGTTGAAGGGCCGGTGAAGGGCGGAGCGGCAAGGCCGGCGCCGCCAAAATCAAGATGCGTCCACTTTATTACCAACAAAGGGCAGGTTACATCGCAATAAATTCCGCCCCATCCACCTACGTAAGCAGGGTCTGTAGCAGCTGAGGAATTGCCGGTAGTTTTTGTTTTAGTAGGATCGGCAATTGTTATCGGCGCATCTTTTGTCCCAAGGCTTATAAGCGTTCCTTTAACAATAAAATTTGCGGCATTGGTCATATTAACTTTTACACCTTTTTGAATCAAAAGAGTATCACCGGCATTAATAGTTATGTCGCCGGATACTGTATAAGTTTGGCTGGCAAGCATGGTGCCCTTAATGGCACCCGACAGCGGCGCAGCGTTGCTAACCGGCTTGCCTACCTGCAATAGCGGTATCGAAATTACTGCCTTATCCTTCTTGCTGCATGATGCTAGTGCAAGCAAAGAAAGCAGATAAAAAGCATTTCTTAAGTTTTTCATGTTAGTGGGGTTGTTAAATTTAAAATGATATATTATTTGTTGTTAATTGATTGTTTATTAGAATTTGAACCTGAAGCCAAGCAAGTATCTTGAGTAAAATTTATCGTTTTCGATAGTTGC
>JBDUDE010000116.1:0-1786 GCA_040003105.1 Mucilaginibacter sp.
AGCAACGCCATTGAAGTGATAATCCTGAACCAAATTACCCAATGAGAACACGCGCAATTACCGGAGTTTTATTTGTTATAGTTATGCTGGCCTCGGTAATGCTGGGGCCCTATGTTTTTGCTGGTTTTTACCTGCTGATAGGTTGTTTATGCCTGTTTGAGTTTTACGGGCTGATAAAACAAAATACCGCATCGCCCAATGTGCAGGTCGGGATTGTAACCGGTGCGCTGCTATTTGCTGCCTTTGCCGTGCTTTGTTATGCAGCTGTTTTTTCCATGCCTGTTTTTGCAGGGATGAACATTGGCCATAAGCTATTGTTTTTGCTGCCGGTGGCATCGGCTGCGGTATTTGTTGCCGAGCTTTTTAAAAAATCGGAGGCTCCGTTTACCAATATTGCGTACACTTATTTGGGGCTGATATTTACCATCGTACCCTTTACATTTTTTCATGGGCTGGCATACGTGGCCGGTGGGTTTAACTTGTACATCCCGCTGGGTTTCTTAATAATGCTTTGGGCCAACGATACCGGAGCTTACCTGGTGGGCCGCGCTATTGGCCGTACCAAGCTTTTTGAAAGGCATTCACCCAAAAAAACGTGGGAAGGTTTCATAGGGGGGGCGCTTATAAGTGTGACTGCGGCGCGCATATATGGCCATTATCATCCCGGGCTGGCCATGCAGCACTGGATAGTTATAGCGCTCATCATATCAATAGTAGGCACCACCGGCGATTTAGTGGAATCGATGCTTAAACGCAGCCTTAATGTTAAGGATTCCGGCGGCCTATTGCCCGGCCATGGCGGCCTGCTCGACAGGTTCGACGGGTTGCTCCTGGCAGCGCCGATTGTTTATACTTACCTGTACTGGTTCTATAACTAAGCATCGCCGGTTTTAACCACGGAGATACAGAGATGGCGCGGAGAACACGGGGTTTTAATTTTAAAGAGCCCGTCGGTATAATCCGCTGATGTTTAATGCTTTTTTCTCTGCGTTCTCTGTGTACCCTCTGTATCTCCGTGGTTAAATTAACCGCACAAAAGGCCTCTTTTCTTCATTTCAAATTAGTAGTTTTGCAAAATTATCAGCATACGATAACACTATAACAACAACCCCGATGATGACTTTCCACAAAGAAGGATACACCTCCTTAGCCATTTGCATACTGTTTATATTTATACTAAATGCGTTTATACAATTTTACTTCCCCGGGGCGCATGTGGTGAAGTGGATAGTTTATATCCTTTCGTTTTTTCTTTTTGTAATTATCGTGCAGTTTTTTCGCAGTCCTAAAATCACCATCGAGGCGCATAACAAACACGTGCTTTGTCCTGCCGATGGTAAAGTAGTGGTAATTGAGGAAACCGAAGAAACCGAGTTTTTGAAAGATAAACGTATACAGCTGTCGGTTTTTATGTCGCCTATAAATGTGCATATTAACCGCAATCCTATTGCCGGCGTTATTAAATACTTTAAATATCACAAGGGTAAATACCTGGTGGCCTGGCACCCCAAATCGTCAACCGAAAACGAGCGTACCACCATTGCTATCGAAAATGCCGATGGCGTTGATACCGGGCGTCTGCACGGCGGCCAGCACGCTGATGATGATCGGGATCATGGTGGACGCCAGGGCTGTGGCACTGGCGAAACCAAGGTGGATGACGATCAGGAACAGTGACAGCAGCATCAGCACCGCGAACGCGCTGGCCTGTTGCAAGCCCAGGTGCAGGACGATCAGGTTGGCCAGCCAGCCGGCAGCGTTGGTCTTGAGCAGCGCGGTGCCCACG
>JBDUDE010000374.1:0-5910 GCA_040003105.1 Mucilaginibacter sp.
CAAGGCGCGTTCGGGACTTACACCCTATAGTTTGCGCCCATGCCGGGCGCACACAGAAAAGTCCCGCCTAAATAGGTGGAACTTTAAATATTCCGTTCAAACTCCCCCTTTAGGAGCCCGGGGGCTTAATACTCCCTGTCAGTCTCCCAATTTTCGAGATAATCAGCAACACGCCTTACAAACGAGCCGCCAAGTGCACCGTCAACAACGCGATGGTCGTATGATAACGATAGGAACATCATGTGGCGGATGCCTATCATATCACCCTGCAACGTTTCAATTACGGCAGGTTTTTTCCTGATTGCACCAACGGCCAGGATTGCTACCTGCGGCTGGTTAATTATCGGCGTACCCATTACATTGCCAAAACTGCCTACGTTAGTTAGCGTAAAGGTGCCGCCCTGTACGTCATCAGGTTTCAGTTTATTTTCACGGGCCCGGCTCGCCAAATCATTAACGGCTTTGGTTAAACCCACAAGGTTCAATTCATCTGCACGTTTTATCACCGGAACTATCAGGTTACCGCTAGGCAAGGCTGTTGCCATGCTGATGTTGATATCCTTCTTCTTTATTATTTGATTGCCATTTACCTGTACATTTATCATCGGCAGGTCCTTAATCGCTCTTACAACCGCTTCAATAAATATCGGGGTGAATGTAATTTTCTGTCCTTCACGCTTCTCGAAGCTTGATTTTATCTTTTCGTGCCATAAAACCAGGTTGGTAACATCGGCCTCAACAAACGACGTAACATGCGGCGACGTTTGTTTGCTCATTACCATGTGGTCGGCAATTAAACGGCGCATCCTGTCCATTTCAATTATTTCATCACCGCTTGATAACGAAACGCCTTTGGCCATTTTTATTTCGGCCGGCTCTGGTTGAGCGGCAGGTTGTAGCGCCGGCGTGGGCGCAGGTTCTGTTTTTGTAGCCTCGGCAACGGGCTCCTGCTTCGGTGCTTCAGCAACAGGTTCCGGTTTTGGCGTTTCCGCCACCGGTGTGGGTTCAGGAACAGGTTCCGGTTCCGGAGTTTCTGCTACAGGCGCCTCAACAAGTTCGGCATCTGCCTGCCCGTTTTGTGACACCTGCTGCGTGGTATTTTCTGCTCTTTGCTGCACATAGGCCAGCAGATCGTCTTTTGTTAAACGGCCTTCTGCACCTGTACCTGGTATTTTATCCAGTTCAGCGTTGCTGATACCTTCCTGGGCGGCTATATTTTTCACCAGCGGCGAATAAAAACGGCCTTCACTTTTCGTTGAGTCTTCTGCTTTTTGTTGCAGTTGTTCGGTATATGGTACTGCTACCGGCTCGGCATAATCTCTTCTTTGTTCGGTAAACACAGGCGCTTTCGGCTCTTCGACCTGCTCTGGCTCTGGTTGAGGGGCAGGCACTGGTGGTGGCGTGTGCTGAACGGGTAATGGTTGCGGCGCAGGCGCTGCAGGCACCGTTGGCGGCGTGAACACAACAGGGGCAGGCGCAGGCGTTTCGTAAACAGGTTGTGCTGCAGGTGTTTCGGGTAACGGCGGTGTATCCTGAACAGGCGGCGGTTGCACCTGGTGGAATGTTGGTGCAGGTGTGGGTTCGGCCTCCGGTTCGCCGGTTTCAATTATTGCTATTGCAGCGCCAACCTTAACTACATCGTTATCTTTATAAAGCTTTTCAAGTAATTTTCCTGATACCGGCGATGGAACATCCGAATCTACCTTGTCGGTAGCAATTTCCATTACTGTCTCGTCGGCTTCTATATAATCACCCGGGTTTTTAGTCCACCTGATTATCGTTGCCTCTTCAACACTTTCGCCCATTTTTGGCAGCAACAGTTTGTATTTCGCCATATACCAATAATATCAATTAAAGACCAAAATTAGCGGATTTTCCCGTTACTTTTCGTAATCGTGCAGTAAAGTATTCAACATATTTAAAGCTGAAATTGCGCTTCTTTCGATGTTTTGGCGGCGTTTATTCCCAAATGTTAATTTCTTTACCACTGTTTTGCCTGCACGGGCCGCACTTATCCACACTGTCCCTACGGGCTTATCCGGCGTGCCGCCATCCGGTCCGGCAATACCGGTAACGGCTATGGCATAATCGGAGTTAAAATTCGCCAGTGCGCCCTCAACCATCTCTGTCACGGTCTCCTCGCTTACTGCACCAAATTGTGTTATCGTACCGGGCTTAACACCCAGCACGCTTTCTTTTATTTCGTTGGCATATGAAACAGCCCCGCCCAGGTATACTTTTGATGAGCCGGCGTTTTGGGTTATCAAATGTGCAATGTAGCCGCCTGTA
The DNA here is from genome assembly GCA_040003105.1 of Mucilaginibacter sp. GTDB lineage: Bacteria > Bacteroidota > Bacteroidia > Sphingobacteriales > Sphingobacteriaceae > Mucilaginibacter. Next base: position 2,290 of record JBDUDE010000374.1, read on the forward strand.
CAACTCTCTGCAGTTGATAGTGTGAGGCCTTTTTCAGTCATATAGTTTAGTATGGCTTTTTCTATGGTGATGTCTTCTTCGGCGGCCACCACATTTTTCACACGCTCAACTATCCGGACCGCAAATTCATTTACTTTTTCATTTAACAGGGCTTCGTCTTCGCCGTAACCGCTTAACCTTAAACGCACCTGGCCAAGTTTAGGCAGGTAAGCAAGTTTGATGTAGGGCGGCAGCGTATCTTCAATATCGGCTATCCGTTGCGCCAGGTACGATTCCCCCTCGCCTACCGTCAGTATAGTTTTATGAATAATGTACGGCAGTTTTAATGACGCCTTAAGTTTCGGGATTACCTTTTCCTCCATCATATACATCATTTCATGCGGTACACCCGGCATCGACATGTAGATTTTACCGTTATGATTAAACCACATACCCGGAGCCGTGCCGTTATCATTCAGTATTACCTCGCAGTTTGCCGGTACCAGGGCCTGTTGTTTGTTTACCTCGAGCAGTTCGGTCAATGTACCCCTTATCCGCCTGAAAATAGCTTCCACATTTGCAAGCGCTGCCACGTTTTCAACCATGCCCACGTTAAAATATTCGGCCAGTGTTTTTTTGGTGATATCGTCTTTGGTTGGCCCAAGCCCACCGGTTATCAGTATTATATCGGCCCTGTTTGCAGCCTCGGCCAGTGCGGTTAAAATATGCTCCCGGTCGTCAGATACCGACGAGATTTGTTTTATCCTGATGCCAATATCGTTTAGTTTGGCCGCCATCCAGGCCGAGTTGGTGTCAACAATCTGGCCGATGAGTATTTCGTCGCCTATGGTAATTATTTCTGCAAGCATTATTGATTGCCGTTAAAGTATGAACTGCTGGTGTAATCGCTCCTTTTGCTCAGTTTCAGGTCCTGCAAAACAGCGGACCTAACCTTCAAAGTAACATTGTATGATTTATATATGCCGAACGGCACCCACTGCACGTTAAGGTCCCAGCAATGTAAATCGCGGTATATCGAAAAAGAACTTACGGCAAGCTTGCCGGCTTTTAAGTCGATATTGGTATTGTATTGTACTTTCCACCCTTTTGTTATGCTAACGTCGCCGCTTAACATCACTGTATTGGTTGAACTTGTGCTGATGATATTGTTATTGAAGCTGAAGTTATAATTGAACGACAAGTTCCACGGCACATTAAAATCAATATAAGCGCTGGGGTCGCTGTTAATAAACGCCAGCTTTTGAGCCTGTTGCGGGGTAATAGTTTGCAGCGTATTTTGTGGCGTTACCGGCAAATGCGGTTTAAATGACGTCGAATTCAAACTACCGCTCATTGAAAAGCTGATGCTGGTAAGCTTAGGGAACTGGTACTGGTTTACTTCCCGGGTAAACTTTGTTATCTGCTGGTTTTGAATCGTATCGATTACCAGTACCTTATAGGGGTTCAGCGACCCGTATATGCTCAGGTTAACCTTTTGGTTAAGTATAGCCGTGTGTGCCGAAAATGATATAGGCGAAAGCTTCAGTGAATCCTGGGCGAAATTGTAAAATGTGGAAAGTGAAAAGCCATCAATTAAATGTACTTTTCTTGCTTTGCCCGATGTATCGGTAGCCTTAGGCTTTAGCTTCATTTCGATGGTATTATCCAAACTGAAACTTATACCGGCCTGTTTACCGGACGATGGAAAATTATCCGGAAAAATAGAGTAAGTATTTGTATGCGCCGGCAACGGAATGAGCGCATTGCTTACTACCGTTCTGTAATAACCGAAGCTTGGGTCGGAAAAGTCGGGGCTGTAGTTAAAACTGATAGATGGCGTCATCACATGCCTGATGGCAACCAGGTCCCCTTTTTTAAAGTTGAACGTACTATATAACTTGGTTGATATACCCGTGCTGAAATTATAGGAGCTAGCCCTTTTAAATCCGCTTATCGTATCACGTACAAGGCCATTTCCATCGGGTATTACACCGTTTGTGATAACACCACCGCGCACATAACGTTCGTTTATCGATTGTAAATACCAGTGCTCGGTATAATTGGCCGAACTGCTGAACTGGAAATAATGAAGTACATTTAAGCTGATGCCTAAAGGTATTTGGTGCACCGCGCGGGTTTGCAGCCGCTTTGCCAGGATATCGCCTTTAAATAACTGGGCTTCCGGTATGTTATCTACCTCGTTTGTTGCCGAAAGACTATAGCTCAGGCTTATTTTTTGATACCATTTTTGCTCGCCCACCCTGTCTTTCGAGTCGAAAGGATTAATGGAGGCCATTGTAAAGCTGAGCGTTGGCAACTGCAGCGTTACTGTTTTCGCGCTCAAATCCTGGCTGTGCGATAAGCCAACACTTAAGTTAAACGGCGTACCTGCCCAGGTTTTACTATAGTTAACAGATGAACGTAAGTTATTTTGTGTTAACGAGTTAAGATTATAGTTATTTTGCGCGGGGTCGTTACGGTAATAAGTTGACGTACCGGCATTTACCGATGCACTGAACGTGCTGCCGGGGTGTGCGTTCGGGTCCTGGCTGTGCGACCAGGTTACGTTGAAATCCTTTTGAGCAGGGTCGCCTTCCAAACCGTAATTGTGCGAGCCGTAGCTTAATGATACGTTACCGCTGTATTTATAGCGCTTTAAATAGCGCGCTGTTGTATTTAATTCGTACGAGCCTTTTGAGTAAACGGTACCTGTATTGGTTAAATCAAGGTAATCGCTTATACCTATGTAGTACCCAAAGTTCCTGAGATAAAAACCAAGCTTCTGGTCTTCACCAAACGTTGGTATAATTACCCCTGATGCACGCGTGTCGGGTTTAGGGAAGAATCCAAATGGAATAGCCAATGGCAAAGGGATGCCTTCTATCTCCAGGTATGCAGGCCCCGAAATTATCCTGTTTTTTTCGCCAATGCCTTTTGTTATCACAATGCCGAAATGCGTATCGGGTTGCGGCAAATCGCAGGTGCTAAAAATTGTATTGTGGTAAGCTACCTCCGTTTCGTTCAATTTCTTTAATTCGCCGCCTGATATGTAATTGCCGTCCTGGTCCGAAAACGGATTATAAACCAATCCTTTTTTGGTTTTATAATCGAACAATAATGAGTCTGATTCTACAGGTTTATCTTTACTTTGCTTGGAGATAGGCCTGCCAACATACCGCTTTGTTAACGGGTCGATGCTGCCTTTGGCAAATATGAGGTGATTTTTTTGGTCGAGCCGGATATAGTCAGCGTCAAGCTCAAAATCCTCATAGGTTACGCGTGCCTGACCATATAAATAGGTTATGTCGTGCACCTTATCGGTAATAACAGAGTCCTCGGCATGGGTTTTTACTTCCGATTTTAAGTCGCTTGCCGAGGCGTCCTTACTGGTATCTTTTACAGTTGTAGCAGTTTTTGTGCCCTTTATTGGTTTAGTTTTTTTACCTTTAGTAGGTTTATTAGTCTTAGTTGTATCAGATTTTTTAGTTGTATCCGTTTGTAGAGTATAATAGTTGTAATAGCCGGTACGTGATGAAGCCATCACATTTGCTATTAAGAGTATTGCAATTAGAAAAAAAAGGCTTATAAATTTCAAAATTGATTATGAATAGTATTTTTGCAGATATAGTTAACAGCGTTCAA
>JBDUDE010000448.1:0-1782 GCA_040003105.1 Mucilaginibacter sp.
TTATATTCTGATATTTTTTTGAGTTTAACCTCCTTAGGCGCCGGAAGCTTTGACGCATCAGCAACCAACTCGCCGTAATTTAATTTCTTCCCCGAAGGCTTATGAATAACATGGCCCGATTCGGCATAACATTCGCCTGCCGGAACGCTCCACTTAGCTGCGGCAGCGGTGATGAGCATTTCGCGCGCGGTAGCGCTCAGTTTCAGCAGTTTTTTATAAATCCCCCTGATGGTTGAGCTTCCGCCGGTTATCTGGCTGCCGTATTTTGCCTGGTCGCCCTGGGCAAAAACAACGTTTATGTCTTTCAGGTCAACTTCCAGTTCCTCCGCAATAATCTGCGGTACCGATTGGTAGGAACCCTGTCCCATTTCGGCGCGGTGGTCGGTAAGCGTAACCTTGCCATTGGCATCAATACGTATCCAGGCATTCATCTCAATACCTGAATCCGCAGCCCCTGACGCTGTAACCAGCTCTTCCTGTTTGGCGTTTGCCGGGAAATAGAAGCCCAGGCAGAGCGCCGTGCCGGCAATGCCTGTTACCCTTAGAAAATTTCTGCGTGACACTTCTTTGGTTTCCATGTTCAAATACGTTTTAAAGTATTAAATATCTTTGCCCGTTTTAAGGCTTCTTTTTGTTGATTTCAGTTACCCTATTTTGCTTTTGCACCGGGCGCATAGGCGCCTTTGGCTATCCATAAACGTACCTGCGCGGCAAAAGCCGGCCGGGGCATCGGTGGTAAAGTGCGGCCATCGCCGGGGTGCCAGGCCCACCCTACAAGGCCGTCGTTAGCCATGTGGTCTATTAGCTGCGCTTTGGTGCGCCCTCCGTTTTGTTTGGGGTCGAGCAGTTGCAAAGCCAGCTGGCGTGGTGTGCGGCCCTGGAAAACCATCCGCGTATTAGCCGGTGGCAGCCCCCATTTCGGGTTGCCCGGTGGCATGTGTAGCCCGCGTGTATTTTCGGCCTGGTGGCAGTTGCTGCAGCGCACTGCATACAGGCCATGCCCGTCGGCACCGCGTTTTACATTCATGGTATGTAAATGGCTGTCATCGCCCTGCAAAGGTACATCGCCGGATGGGTGGCAATTCATACAACGGGCGCTCATTAAAACTTTGTATACCGACATAAAGGCTTTTACCGAACCAACGCTGTCTCTGGGCGACGTGGCAGGGGCATTAACTTTTGCAGTTTCCGTTTTGAACGATAAAATTATAACACTGCCTATCATCAGTATAGCACTTATTGCTATTAGCTTTTTCATATTTTCGCCCCTTCCCGCTGCATTGCTGCTGCTTTATGTATAGCGGCCCTTACGCGCTGGTAAGTACCGCAACGGCAGATGTTGCCCGACATGGCATCATCGATATCCTGGTCGGTGGGGTTCGGATTTTCGCGCAGCAATACCGCTGCCGACATCAATTGGCCCGACTGGCAATAACCGCATTGCGGAACATTCAGTTCATTCCACGCCAGTTGCAGCGGGTGGTCGTTGGCGATAGAAAGGCCCTCGATAGTCACTATCTGCTGGCCGGCTGCGCGGCTTACTTTGGTAACGCAGGAGCGTACCGCCTCGCCATTAAGGTGAACGGTGCAGGCCCCGCATTGCGCAGCACCACAACCATATTTTGTACCGGTTAGGCCAAGTATATCACGGATGGCCCACAGCAAGGGCATGTTAGGGTCGGCATTTACGTCGTGCCGCTGCCCGTTTACATTAAGGGTAATCATAAGGCGATTGTATGGTTAAGTAAGTTTCAATAATAACCAGTATAAATATCGGGGTAA
>JBDUDE010000604.1:0-5898 GCA_040003105.1 Mucilaginibacter sp.
ATAAGTTTTTTATCGGCGGGTGGTAGTTTTGACGCCATTACCCGTTTTATTTTTTTATCCCGCTCGATAAACCAGGGCTTCACCAGCTTTTCCTGCAATTCATCAAACGACATTTTTGCATAAGGATTGTGTTTGTTGTCATCTTTTAAAAAGAAGGGAATTTCGTTCAATTTTGCATTGTTGAATGCCGTGTTTTCCGTTGCCGCACTTCCTGCCATCTTTATCACTTTACCAGCGGTGTCAACTAACACCGAAAGCGATTTCCCCGGCTTGAGTAGTAGCATTGTGAATGAATTTTTATAGGAGAAGTTGACGAATTTTTGGGCGTGCACTGGCACGGTAAAGTTGAATTTACCAGATGCCCCTATTGGTATTTTAATATTGTTTTCGCCATAGTTGCCATAAACGAACGGAATATTTACCACTACGGAATCCGTCCCTGTATAATTTTGAATGCGGCCGCTTAATTTAAATTGGGCAGTGCTGTTTGAGGCTGTTAGTGCGATAACAGCGATAGTTATGATGATGCTTTTCATTGATTTAAGTTTAGTTATTAGGTAGCGATGATAATGTCAGCGAAAGATGAATAAAGAACTCCTGCGTGTTTTTGCGGATAACAAGTTCATGTTTTCCAGGGTACAGCAGTTGCAGGCGCTGTTTTACGTTATCCAGCCCGGTGCCCGAATGAAAACGTTCCGGATCGTTTTCCTGCTGCGGATGGATGCTGTTACGAACATCAAGATTTAATGTATCGCCGGTTTTAAAGAGGTTTATATTTATCCAGGAATTATTTTTTAAGCTGATGCCATGTTTGTAGGCATTTTCAACAAAGGGGATGAGCAGCATCGGAGCAATTTCGTGGTAACCGATTATATCATCTATCTGCACTTCAATTTTAATATTTGGGGATGACACGATGCGCAGGTTTTGCAAGTCGATATAATTGTTTAGATATTCAATTTCACGGCTGAGGGCAATTTTATCCTGGTGATTTTCGTGCAGCATAAAACGCATCATATCACCTAGTTTTTGTATGCCCTCACTGGTCTTTTCGGCATTTTCCATCAAGGCCGTGCCGTAAAGGGTGTTTAAAGCATTAAACAGGAAGTGCGGGTTTATTTGTGAGCGCAGGAATTGCAAACCCGCATTTGACGTACCCAGCTCCGCCTTTAAGTTACTGAGTTCTGCTGAGCGCTTCATTTTTATTTTGTGCAGATAGATGCATATGGGAACTATAAAGACAGCCTGCAAAGCCCAGCCAAAAAGAAACTTGGCCACAAAATCAAGGCTTCCATAACTCATTTTTATAGTATAGATACCACTAAGCGGGACATTGACAGCCAGTGTAATTAATGCTGTAAATAACCAAAAGCCTCTTTTTTCGGGCTGATAATAATACTTTGGAATTAGGTAGTAAAGACATACCAGGTAAGTTAAAAAAACGCATGGTGGAATAAAAGCCAGGAAAAAACCAAGTCCCCAATAGGGCTGAAATAGAGACACGCCGAGCAGCGCGATAGCCCATATCGATACAAACCAAATCGTATCGGTTATAATGGTATTGCCTTTTCCGGTTCTTTTAGCCGCATCGCGTTTCAGCAGCCATGTGGCAATTTGCTTAAAAATTTCATATAGCAATACAATTCCGCTTATGCCGGCGGCCACGCCAAATTCGTGATATAGCGACTCTGGTAAAACGTTGTCATCAAAAGGCATTTTTACGCAATCACTCAAAACAAACAACAGCCATATCACTAAAAAGCCGCCGATAATTGATAATACTGCTTGTTGCCATTTGCGTTGCGTTATAAATTTGTCGGGCAGCGAACATGCTATCCACATGAAAGCCAAATATATATCAACCCATCTTAGCAGGGCAGGAAAAAAATAGTTCAGCCAAAAGTTAAAATGCAGCCCTTTTGCAGCAAACATTTCTTGTCCGTAAGCTGAATCCGAAAAACGCCCGGCTATGTAGCCATCTACAGAAGCAAATAGTTTATAAATAATGAATATTAAAAGTAGGGTTGCCAGTGCGATTTCTATGTTCCTGAGTTTCATGATACAAGGATACCGCGCTGCAGGTACTAAGGAAAATAAATGTGATTAAAGTGCCGAAAAATGTGACGGAGATGTTAATTGGTGGTTGCTGGTTCATAGAAAAAAGCCAGAAGGTAAGAGCCAAGTATTTATCCGCCAACCGCAGCTGCCATGAACTATGAATCATCAACTATGAACTCCTAATAAAAATCCAGGCTCCCATCGTTATTAATAGAGCACCTGATAAATATCCGTGCAAGCACAGGTTGCCGGTTTACCGACGCCGGCGTGAACTGTTTATCTTCTTCGCCAAAAAGGCCGACATCAAAGTTAAATGTCTGGTCGTATTTATAGGCTTTTGATAACAGCCTCACCTTATAATCGGCCAGCCTGCCGCCGGGGCTTACCAGCAATTCAACAATAGCATCAAAATAATCCATGTTAATCCCTTCGGGATCAAATGGTAGCCGGAATACGTTAATGTAAGGGATTAGGCCGTAATACATCCCGCCAATTTTTAAAGGGCGTGTAACCCTGTCGCCAAGCTTAATTTCAGCATCAAACGCAAAATGGACGTCGGTATCGGTATCTAAAGGCGCTTCGTAAAGATATTCAGTTTTATCGAAGTCGTACTTCTCTGTTAGTTTACCCTCATCGTCATAAAAGTTCCATATACCAACCTTTACACCTTTATCATACCTGCCATCGGCTATTAAAGTTCTGCGTTTATAGTATGCTTTGTACGGGCCAATCCAGGTTTTCTCATCAGGCTTAAGCGTTTTGTACCTTTCTAAAACTGTGTTTGTAAGCCAGTTTCTATGGTTAACAGTATCCTGTCCAAAACAATTTGTTATATAAAACAGGCCAAAAAACAAGAACACGAAAATTTTCACAAGCTTTATATTGGTTTTCGACTAATATAAAGCTTGTACGGGCAAATTCAAAAAATAAAATAAGAGGGTTATCAACCACCTCTGCGGCCACCACCGCCACCGAAGCCGCCACCTCTCCGGCCGCCGCCGCGCCCGCCTTTAGGTGGTGCGGAACCCGCAAACTTTTGCAGTCGTAAGGTAAATGTCAGCATAAAATAACGGCCCAGCCTGTTGGTGCGGGTATCTATAATCTGGTTGCCGTTTACGGTACGCGTTACCCCTGTATTTTGGTTAAATAAGTCAAACGCCTGGAAACGGAACGATGCAATGTTTTTCTTTAAAAACTGGCACTCAATATACGAACTAAGCAGGGTAGGGTTGGCTTTAACCGTGCTGCTGAACCCTTCGTTTATAGTTTGCACAAGGTTGTACCCTAAAATCCAGTTATAAAAAAAGTAGCTGCGGCCGTCAAGCCCGATTGTCCAGGTTTTGGCATTGGTGTTTATTGATGATGGCAGGCTGTACTTGGTAGTGTTTATGCTGTAATTGCCGCTCACTTCGGTATCCATCACGCTGTCAATATCAACCCGAAGCTTTGCGCCCTGGTTTAAAACCCAGTTTTTACCAAGATTGCGTTGGTCTTCAATGTACGACACGTTGTTATTGTAGGACGCGCCGCCGTTTAGCGTTACCGTAAACTTTCTGTTATCAAACGGCTTTGAAAATGCATAGTTGCCATTCATGGAATAATAACCGCTTGTATTTAAATAGTGTGTTTGCTGCACAGTGCTTGTGGCAAGTGAGCCACTGCTTCCGCCAGTTGAACTATTTCCGGTCACGGGCGAGGTATTGGCCACAATCTGGTTCTCAATAGTATTAAACGATAGGTTGGTAAACAATGAATTCCCGCTGGCAATATCAAATTGATTATATCGCAGATTGATGCTGTTGCTGAATGAGGGCTTTAAATCAGGATTACCATAAACCACGTTTTGAGGATTTGAATAATCGGGCTGTACCTGTAACTGGGCAAAACTTGGCTGACTGGCATTGCCGCTATAATTAATGGTTAACGAATGGTTGCGCTCAAAATTATATACTAATCTTGCCGTTGGCACCAGGTTAAAAGTATTGGTGGTAGTTTGGAAATTGTGTGATTCTCCGGTAAGCGTATTGGGCTGCGCAGATAGGCCGATGGTATAGTTGTATTTCGCCTTTACCCCCCTGAAATTAAGGCCGATACGGTTTGAAACAAACTGGTAGTTATAAAGCGTGCTTAACGAATCTACATAGGTTTGCACACCGGTTACAGGCTCAATCCGGTAATTAAAACGGTTATTATCAGTATTTGTGCGGCTGTAGGTGTAGCTCGCTTCCAGGTAGGTTGATTTGCCAACCGGCTCGATGTATGAGAAATGCACATTAAACCTGTTCGAACTGTTGTTGGTGTTTATCTGCTGGTAAAGCGGGTTCACAATACTGTCCTGAACGGTGGTGTATTTATCATTAAAATCCTGGTCGCGTTTGCTGTAGTTATAGCTGCCGCTGATGCTTAGGTTACGGCCTTTTTTTGAGAATTTGTGGTTATAAAGTACCGATGCCCCGCCGCTGGGCGCCATCGAATTGGTTAACGAAAACTCGTTACCCGTAGTAGTTGCGCCGTTGCGCATATTGCTGAATATATCGGTATTATTATCGTTAGACGAACCGTACGAAAAATTAGGGTTTATTTTTAAATAATTGGCAGTATCTATTTTATACTCCATATTAAAATCAAACCGGTGATTGATGCTGTGATTTTGATCAATCGTATTGTCATTATTTATCAGCGAACCCGATTGAAAGACATCCTGCTGCAGCGATGTGCTGGTTGATTTGGTATCCTTATCAGCAAAGCTGTAGCTGCCGTAAATGGTGATTTTTTTGCCCCAGGCATCGCGGTAATTTAAACCTAACGATTTATTGTCGGTAATGCCATTCGCCGTGCTTACGCCACCATCGCTGCTGCCACCGCTTCCCCCGCGGCTCCGGCCCGAGCGGCCACCACTGCCACCAGCCTGGGCCAGGTTAAAGGCGTTGGTGTTGTTGTTATTAATTGTGCCAAGTAGCGAAACCTGTTGGTCGTTATTAAACGCGTTGGCCGATATCTTGGCCTGGTATCGATCGTCGTTACCGGCGCCAACTGTGCCCTGCCCAAATTGACCTTTCTTTTTGCCTTTTTGTATGGTTATGTTTAAAATCTTGTCGGGGTCGCCGGTTTTTATGCCGGTAAGGTTAGCCTGGTCACCATAGTCATCAATTACCTGTATGCTTTCTACAATATCGGCAGGCAGGTTCTGTGTCGCTGTTTGCACATCGCCGGTAAAATAGTCTTTGCCATCAACCCTAACTTTTGATACCTGTTTACCATGCGCAGTAACATTGCCATTGGCATCAACACTTACGCCCGGCAGTTTTTTTAATAAATCTTCAACCGGCGAGCCTTCGCGCACTTTATAGGCACTGGCCTTATATTCAATAGTGTCTTCTTTTATGGTGATGGGTATCACCCCGTTTATAGTCACCGTTTTAAGCATATTGGTTTGGGTCTTTAGCTTAATAGGATCCAACTTGATGGGCTTGGTGCCGTCTTCCATCACGTATTTGCGGGTAAAAGTTTCGTAACCGATGCCGGTAACAGTTATTTTAAAGTTTTTTGAGGTAACAATCGGGAAATCAAAAACGCCCTTTAAATTGGTGGATACGGTTACACTATCGGTTGCCGACGAAATTTTTACGTTTACAGCAGGCACCACCCCGGTACTGTCAACAACGGTACCAAATACCTCTCGCGATGGTGGTTTAGGTGTTTGCTGGGCAACGGCTGCAGTAAGAAACAGGCCCAAAAAAAGAAACGAAAGCAGGGGGATTTTCATGTTCATTTTCAAATCAAAAGCATCGATAATAGCTAACGACTGTGAATATATAGCTATGGTTTAATTTTTTGTTC
>JBDUDE010000430.1:0-1779 GCA_040003105.1 Mucilaginibacter sp.
TCGTTTTGGTATTATACAAAATCAAACATCCGGAATTTTGTGCCACAAATTAAGGCCCGCTTCCAGTCCTCGTTTATCGAAACCAGCTATCCTAACGACTTTTGCAAGCAAAACAACATTTACTACGTAACGGCAAACTTAACGGCGGTAAAAACAGACGAGCGTCTGCCGGGCATTTTGGATATTTAACGCAATTACAATTTTTAGGATTTTTCAATCAACAAAAAAAATATTACCATGCCAGCTAAACTATTTGTAAATAACACCGGGTACGAAATTAACGGTAATCTTACCGTGCGGGCAGGCAGCCAACCCGGCCAAAACTTAAACTCGGTACAATTTGTATTGAATTCATCGATGGGCTCGCAGCAGGTAGTTAATTACGGCGATCCTGACAATGTTTTTATGGATCAGCTGGAAATTTCTACACTTGCGCTTGGTGGTTATATCATCTCGAACCAGATTGTGGTAACCCGCGGCAGTATTATTGACGATATGTTTAATACGCAGGATACCATAACCCTGGCGTTAAATAATCAATCGTTTGTTGTAACTACATCTAATACCTGGACGTAGCCCTTATACCGGACTCAATAAACATCGCCGCCACCCGTTAACGAAGGTTAGTGTTTAGGGGATAATATTGCCATATTTATCAAGGTTGGCGCTGCAATTTGGACAGATTGTTCCGCCCCAAAGCGCCTGCGACCCACTTTTAGGCATGCGGACAATAGGTTGTTTGGTTTGGCATACAGGGCAGGATACGCGCTTTAAATTCATGCCCCATTTGGACTTGTTTTTGCTGGCTATCACAAGCCAAATTACAAATCCTATTGCTATAATAGCATAAATAAAAACTTGCATCATTGAGGGGGGGTAGGTTTGTTAACTGATTTAAATATAGGAAATTCTTCCGGTTCCCACCGGCGCCCGAATCATAGGCAAAAGACTATGATTCTTCTATGCTAAAAACTTCAACGCCTGTATATTATCCGGCGCGGTCATCAAATACGTTTGTATACCCAGCTTTTCCGCAGTTGCAATATGCTGCGGACTATCGTCGATAAACAGCGTTTCGGCAGGGACGAGGCCATTTTCATTGAGTACCCGTTCAAAAATTTCGGCATTAGGCTTGCGCTTGCCAACCAGGTGCGAGTAATAAACTTTCTCGAACAAATGGTCGTTTCCGGCAAAGCCAAAATCGTTTTGCAGATAATCCATTATATAATCATAATGAATAGGGTTGATGTTGCTTAGCAAAAACGTGCGGTATTTCGGTTTTAGGCTCAGCAGCAAGTCATGGTTACCCGGCGTTACACCAACCAGTAACCCGTTCCATGCGCCGTCAATTTGTGCATCGGTTAACTCCGGGTTGCCGATTTTTTGGCGGATATACGCCCTGAATTCTTCAGCAGTAGCTGAGCCGTCTTCAAACGCGGTGAAAATTGGGTCCTGCACCCTATGCCCGTAAAACTCATTCGAATTATTGATACCGATTTCCTCCCATGCTTTTTGCGATTTCATAAAATCAAGCATAAAAATTACGTTCCCGTAGTCGAAGATGATGTTTTTAATAGTGGCCATAAAGAGTTGTTAAACAATAGTGACAAACATACTAATAACCCGAAAATTGGGCAGCCCGAAAAGAGAAAATTTATAATTTGTGTAATTTCATTTTTAAGTAATCAACTTTTTTTTACCTTTGCAACTCACAAAAATAACCAGCGCCTATAGCTCAGTTGGTTAGAGTAGAAGACTCATAATCTTTTGGTCCCTGGT
>JBDUDE010000221.1:0-5885 GCA_040003105.1 Mucilaginibacter sp.
AAAATAACGTTGGCGATGGAAAAAAGTAATCGCTGATGCAAATTCGGAAAGAAGAATAACCACAGATACAACAGAGGAGGCACGGAGAGCACTGGGCCTATCGGGCTGCAAAGGTTTTTTTCTGTGTTTTTTCTCCGTGTCTCCGCGGTTAAAAAACGCCGCACTGGAAAGAATATCCAACTACATTTTCATGATGCGATAAAGAAATGGGTATGCCTGTTTCATTACCACCCTTAAACAAAAAAGGACAACCGCTTTCATTTTTTTTCACCCTAAAATCAAAATCACGATAAAGCCTTTTTAATCTTTCAATTAAAAACACCCTTACTTCTTTTGATTGATTATCATGACTTGTATCGGAAATCAATTTAAATCCCCAACAGATATTCTCAAAATTGCTTGAATCACTTATTACTGTAGATATTACTTTATTATACAGTAACGAGCAGGAGTAGAGTTTAACCTGCCCAAATGTAATAACACCGGATAAAGCGGGGTAAGTATTAAATCCCGTTCCTTCTTCTGCAACGCCATTAAATTTTTTTGCGTCATAAGCAAGTGGCGGGCGCAATTCCTCAACTACAAACTTAACCGGCGTAAAAATAAGCGAAGGGTTATGCCTTTGCAGAAATTTATAGGCCGACTCTTTTATCGACCATAACAACCATACAAAATGTTCGAAAGGTATTCCAGCTAAACTGAGCTCGTTGTAAAGGGGAGTTTCGGAGTCAGAAAGTATTTTGGAGTAAAATTTATGTTGATTGGTGCGGGCAGCGTTTATTGCAGTTAATGCTACAACATCGTTACCCGCGCTTATCATGCCTTTTGATTCAGTTTTTCGCCTATCACATCAATACAGGTGCCTACATTTACCATTTTATCTGCCGAATCATAATCAATTTCAATATCATATTTAGCTTCGGCATCTATAATTATATCCACCAGGTTAGCCGAATTGATTTTCAAATCTTTGATGAGGTCGGTTTGCTCATTAATGCCCGCAAGCATCTCTTTATTAGTAGTATAGGGCGCAATTACCTTTTTGAGCTCATCCAAAATTTCCGTTCTTGTCATTTTATTTGTCGTATTTACTTAGTATTAAACAGGAGTTTACATCCCCAAAGCCAAAGTTTGCTTTGGCCACAATGTTAACTTCTTTTTTTATCATTTTAACCGGCAGTCTTTCTAAACTTACCAGGTTGGTTATCTCCGGGTTTGGGTCCTCAAAATTTATATTCGGATGCACAAACCCATGCACCATCTGCAATATGGATGCCACAGTTTCAATAGAGCCTGCAGCGCTTAACGAATGGCCTATCATCGACTTCAGCGAGTTGGTTAGCGGAAAATCATCCCCGCTTCGGCCCAATGCCGTTATCCAGTTTTGAATTTCCGGCCTGTCGGCATTCGTGGCGGTTAAATGGCCGCTTATCAAATCAATTTGTTCAGCCCTTACGCCCGATGTTGCCATTGCTTCTTTAATACACCTAACTACTCCCGTGGAATTAGCCGCCGTCATTGTCCCGCCAAGCCTTTGTCCGCCGGAATTGCTGTTTCCGCCTAAAACCTCGGCATAAATGTACGCACCACGTTCTAATGCAAAATCCAAATCCTCTAAAACCAAAGCCGCCGAGCCAGAGCCCGGCACAAAACCACCAGCAGTAATACTCATTGGTCTTGATGCTTTTTCGGGCGTATCGTTAAACTTACGGGATAACACACGCATCGAATCGAACGCACCGTACACATAAGTATCAACATGTTCGGTACTGCCAACCAGCATGCGTTTTGCGTAGCCATCTTTTATATATTCATAGCCCATCAAGACAGCTTGAGTACCTGTAGCACAAGCGGATGAGTTGGTCACTATTTTATTTCCGAGGCCTAATCTGCCCGAAATATAGGACGTTACGCCGCTGTTCATGGCCTGTTCAACTACCCGCGAGCCAAGCTTTTTGGCTTCTTTGTTATCCACTTTGGCGATAACATTTTTCATAGCCTCGGTATCGGCAATGCTGTTGCCAAATACGCAACCGGTTTCCCAGCGGGGCTCATCAGTCTCATAATCCATGCCTGAATCGGCCCAGGCATCAAGCGCGGCGGCTAAGCCGTAGCCAATGTTGGTGCCTTTAAGCCCGTGAAAAACAACTTCAGAGATATAACCCTTGGTTTTTAAGCTTTCCCAGTCAAACGCAGGCATACCGGCAACCTGGCAGCTAAAATTAAGCTCCTGGTAACGTGGCATAAACTTAATGCCCGATATGCCATTTTGTATAGCATGTAAAAAAGCGGGGATGCCTATGCCGTTTGGCGATACTACGCCCATCCCGGTTACCACTACACGCTTACCCATTTTTTTTCAAATCGACATTTTTAATAATTCCCGAAAAAGTACCGCTTGCTACCAACTCATGCTTACTGTCCAGCATCTCCACAAAACATTTTAATTTGCCGAAGCGAAAATATTGTTTTTTAGAAATCACAGTAACTTTTTGCCCCGGTAAAACCATTTTAAAAAACGATACATCCGTTGATGTCAGCAGCGGGTACAAATTCTCGTCGTCATCAAAATTAAATTCCGTTTCTTTTAATATTAAAAATATGCCTAAAACAACCAGGCCAATCTGGGCCATAATTTCGGTGATAATAACGCCGGGTGTTACCGGGTTGCCAGCAAAATGGTCCTCGTAAAAAAACGAGTCTTTCTTCAGCGTATACTCGCCCCTTACTTCGTTTTCACTCAGCAGCGATATATTATCTACAAAACGGAAAGACGATTTATATGGTAAATGGTTTAATATATGATTGTTCATTTGTGCAATAAAAATAATGTTACCGGCAATGTTCGCCGCCATCTGTGTGTATAATTGCGCCGTTTATCCAGGCGGCCTCGTCTGTACACAGCAGGTAGATAACACCGGCAACGTCATCTGGTTTTGTCAATCTTTTAAAAGGGTTGCGTTCAGCGCCCATTGCTAATAACTTTTCGCTCCCGGGTATCATTTTTAGCGATGCGGTTGCGGTTACTCCCGCCTGTATGATGTTGGTTTTCAGTCCGTAGGTGCTAAATTCAACTGCCATATATTTTGCCAGGCTTTCTAAAGATGCTTTGGCAATAGACACCGCAGCGTAACCTTCCCAATACTTGTGCGCGCCTTCGCTGGTAAGGCCTATAATGCGCCCGTCATTATTAAAAAGGCCGGCATTTAAAATCGACCTCGTCCAATCCAGCAAGCTGT
The DNA here is from genome assembly GCA_040003105.1 of Mucilaginibacter sp. Taxonomy (GTDB): domain Bacteria; phylum Bacteroidota; class Bacteroidia; order Sphingobacteriales; family Sphingobacteriaceae; genus Mucilaginibacter. Next base: position 3,240 of record JBDUDE010000221.1, read on the forward strand.
TGCTCATGGCGTAGGTGGTCATTTGGATATCGTCGATTGATAAGGTGTTATACGCCTCGTCGTCTTGGTTGTCTTTTATAGTAAGCGGTTTTAAATTGCCACGGGCAATGCTGTGTAATAATAATTTCACGCTGTTTTTTGTGGCGATGGCGGCAAATTCAGTTGCAAAGGATTCCCTTGCCGGCCCATCAAGCGCGTTAATGTTATACGGTAATATTTTTACGGAATTGGATTGAGCGATTTGAACAAGTTGCTCCTTCAGGACTTTATCTGCGGTTTTATTTTCACGATAAATAACAGCTACATTCATGCCGTGCATGGCCAGCTTTTCCGCAGCAGCAAAGCCAAATCCGCCCGATCCGCCCAAAATAACAGCCCATAAATCTTTAAATTGTAGATGTTTATCCATTAAAACCCCTTAAACCTTTGCAGTTTTAACCTGTCCTTGTTATGTTAATGTTAAGTTATTGAGTGCAATGCGCTCTAATTACCTGTCAAAGTAAGCAAAAATAGCTTAAATATAGTGTATGTATTACATATATTATAACAATTGGCGGGCTTGTATGTTACATGGGCAGTAACAATTATGGCAGATTTTGGCAAACTGTCAATTTTTGCATGTAATTGCCTTGCCGAAACTTATATTTTATTTATGTTTGATAGCTATGAAAATTGTTTATAAATGGAAAACGCTCTTTGTTTTCCTGTTGATTGTTGGGTTTGCCAAAACAACATTGGCCCAGCAAAAATTTGAAAAGGCCGAATTTTATAAGGTGATGGATGAAGGCGATTTAGCCGCCATAAACAACCAGATTGATGTCGTACAAGCCTCATCATCGCCCTATAAAGAAGGTTACGAAGGCGCTTTGCTAATGCGTAAAGCTGGTAAAGTACCAGTGCCCGCTCAAAAGCTGAAGTTCTTTAAGGCTGGCCGCATAAAATTAGAAACGGCACTGTTGGCCGATAATGATAATACCGAATATCATTTTTTAAGGCTTGCCATTGAAGAGCACGCACCAAAAATTGTGAAGTACCATTTCGATATTGAAAAAGACAAAGCGATTGTGCTGAAAAACTTTAAAAGTCTGCCGCAATCCGTGCAGAAAGCTATTATTGATTATTGTAAAAATTCAAAAGTTCTGCATGCGGAAGAATTGTAACTTTGTGCCCCAATGAGCAAAAAAGTCCTGGCAATTTATTATACCCAATCGGGCCAGATGGGAGAAATTATTGACACGTTTACCACCCCGCTTGCCGAAGCCGGCGCGTCTGTCGAAAAAGTACAGGTGAAGTTAGTGAACGGCTATAATTTCCCCTGGACGGGAAAAAGCTTTTTTTCGGTAATGCCCTCGTGTGTGCTGGGTATACCGGAGCCAATTGAACCCTTAAATTTAAGGGAAGTTGAATACGACCTGGTTATTTTAGGCTACCAACCCTGGTTTTTATCTCCAAGCATCCCCACAAACTCCCTGCTGCAAAGTGATGAGTTTAAGGCAATAATAAAAGATGCGCCCGTAGTAACGATAAGCGCGGGGCGTAATATGTGGATAAACTCCTACGTCAGGGTGCGGAAGATGATAAAGGATGCGGGGGCAAATTTAGTTGGCAACATAGCTTTGTTGGATAAGCACCCAAATCCCATAAGCTTTGTAACTATTTTTTACTGGATGCTAACCGGTAAAAAGGACAGGTATTTAAACATCTTCCCAAAGCCGGGTGTTTCCGAACAGGATATTGCTGCAACTGCTGAATATGGCGCAACCGTGGCCCGTCATCTTGAAAATGATGGTTGGGGTACGCTGCAAGATGAATTGATAGCCCAAAAAGCCGTAGAGATAAATTATAAGCTGATGTTTATCGAGGCGCGGGCCAAACCGATATTTGCCGTTTGGGCAAAGATTATTGCGGGACGAAAGAACCGCACGCCCTGGCTCAACGCATTTAAATATTATCTTTTTGTTGCATTATTTTTGGGCGCGCCCGTTTTATTAACGCTCGATGCAATATTTTTAAAACCTTTTTCAGCAAAACGTATTAAACGTAATAAATTAAAATACTTACAAGTAATAAATTAAGATTCCCTAAAATGTCTGATACTAAAGTTTATATCAACCATACCGCTGCGTATTTCCCAAACGAGCCTGTTTCGAACGACGAAATGGAGCAGTACCTGGGGTATATTGATAATAGGCCATCAAAATCGAAAAAAATTGTGCTGCGCAATAATGGTATTGTAAACCGTTATTATGCGCTTGACAAGGAACATAAATCAACTCATACCAATGCCCAGATGACTGCTGAGGCAGTTCGCGCCTTATTTGATAATGATCCCGAAAAAATGAAAGGTGTTGAACTGCTTTCATGCGGCACCTCATCGCCCGACCAAATGATGCCAAGCCACGGTGTAATGACACATGGCTGGATACCCGAGGTAGGGGGAATAGAAGTTGTATCGCCATCAGGCGTTTGCTGCGCGGGCATGCATGCTTTAAAATATGCTTACCTGGCTATTAAATCGGGCGAGGTTACAAAGGCGGTGGCAACAGGTTCGGAACGGTTTTCAGGTTTGCTGGTATCCGAAGTATTTGAGGAAGAAGCGCAGAAGCTGAAAGAGATGGAAGAAAACCCTTTCATCGCTTTCCAAAA
>JBDUDE010000574.1:0-1774 GCA_040003105.1 Mucilaginibacter sp.
AGCGGTTACGTTCTTCTTTGGTAGGCAGCGCAACAATATATTTTACCATATTTTGTACGTTGCGGCCGTATTCAGACAGGATTAATTTATTCCTGGTTGAGTTATAATCAAATTCTTGGGGCATAGTTTTATAAGCCGTTTAATAAATGTTTTATGAAGACTTTTAAAATTAGCGCAGACATTTTTCCCGGTAAAGGTGGGAATTAGAGGCTAAAGTTGAATTTAGTACGAAGTAGTAACGCAAATATAAAGCATTTTGTGTGGAATTGCAAAATATTGATTGACTTTCGGCTTTTCCAACTGACCATTGCCAACTCAAAACCGATAACTGATCACCAACTTCTCCCCCGCAAACTTAATTTTCCCGGCATCCAAAAGCTGTCTTACAGTAGCTATCCGCTCCTTTTCGGTGCCGATGGTTGCTGTGGTTACCAACGTAGCTATATCATGCGCTGACGTGCTTAGCAAACCAATCAATTCGTTTGTTATATCATCAAATATCTCGGCTGCGTTTGTTTGCCGCTTCTCTTCCAAACAGACATCACAAACGCCGCATTTGTCGGCATTTGCCTCGTCAAAATAAGTTAACAGCATTTGACTGCGACACTTTTTGGTTTCGGCATAACCAAAAACGGCTTCCATCTTTTTGCGGTAGGTAGCCTTGCGGTCGTCAATAAGTTTTTTGTTGATGTAAAGCGCCTCGTTATGCTGACGGGCCTTCAGCCAGGTAACTTGTGGCTTGTCGGTCTGCTGTTTATAGCTTAAAATATGATATTCATCAAGCTGCTTCAAGCCCTCAATAACCTGTTGCGCACTCATCTGGCTGCGCCGGGCAAGGTCAAATTCGCGGATATTTACAAAATTGTCAAACGCCCCGCCGTACGAGCGCAGTATTGTTTTAACAAATGGGTCCCACCCCGGGTTTTGTATCTGGAAGTTATACAACTCCTCGTTCCCAACCTCAAACCTGAACCGAGAGGGCAAAAACACACTCTCGTTAAACGACAGGTAATCATCCTGCTCCAAAAATTTCAGCGCATTCAGCGTCTTTATGGCATCGAGTTTAAAACGGCTGCAAAAGTCGCCCAGGTCAAGGTCCATGCTGACCCCCTCGCCCGCCTCGTAAGCTAAACTGTAATAATTGGCCAGGTAATGGTAAACCTGCTTTATCTCTGCGACGGTTGGGAAGCTTAGCTCAAACTTTTTTTCCTGCCTCAGCCTATCGGCATAATTATATAACAATACGCCGTAAGCTTTATGCTCATCGCGCCCTGCCCTGCCGGCTTCCTGGTAATAAGCCTCCAGGCTGTCGGGCATATCCTTGTGTATCACAAACCGCACATCCGGTTTATCAATCCCCATCCCGAAGGCGTTGGTGGCTACAATTATTCGCGTCTTATTGGTTTTCCAGTTTTCCTGTTTTCTCGACCGAACGGCTGCCTCGAGGCCTGCATGGTAATAATCAGCCTTAATGCCGTTATCGGTATAAAATTTAGCTATTTCGGCGGTTTCTTTCCGGGTGCGCACGTAAACAATCCCGCTGCCCTTAACCCCTTTCACAATATCCAACAACTTGCGGAATTTGTCTTCGGTATTTTGGACCACATAGCTGATATTCTTACGCTCAAAGCTTTTTTGAAAAACAACCGCGTTTTTAAATTGCAGCTTTTGTTGAATATCCTCGCGCACCACTGCTGTAGCTGTTGCCGTTAATGCCAAAACCGGTACATCCGGATGCAATTCCCTCAAATCAGCAATATGCAGGTAAGGCGGC
>JBDUDE010000127.1:0-1773 GCA_040003105.1 Mucilaginibacter sp.
GATATCCGGTGGGCAATAATAATGCTGGTTTTACCCTGCATATTGCGCCCCAAATTACTTAATATTTCTTCTTCGGTACGGGTATCAACGGCCGACAGGCAATCGTCAAAAATCAGTATCTGCGGATGCTTAACAATGGCCCTTGCTATCGACACGCGTTGCTTTTGCCCGCCTGATAATGTTACCCCCCGTTCTCCTATTAGTGTCTCAAAGCCATGCTCAAGCTCCATTATATTGGCATAAACTGCGGCATCTTTGGCCGCCTGGCTTACCTTGTCCATCTCCAGCACATCGGCGCTAAAGGCTATATTGTTGGCTATAGTGTCTGAAAACAAGAACACTTCCTGAGGCACAAATCCAATTTGCGAGCGATAGCCATCCAGATTGAGGCTGGTTATGGGTTGCCGGTCAATCAAAATCTCACCGCCTGTGGTATCATACATTCGCATAATTAAATTGGCGATGGTTGATTTACCCGAACCTGTGCGGCCAATAATCGCAATCATTTCACCGGGATTTGCAGCAAACGATACATTTTTTAAAGCCTGTATACCAGTATCGGGGTAAATAAATGATACATTATTAAACGCGATGTGCCCTGCCAAAGCCACTTTGGCAACATTTGGCGATATAATTTCCGACTCCTTGCTTAGAAACTCGTTAATCCTTTTTTGCGACGCAGCAGCGCGCTGTATCAACGATGTTACCCAACCCAGCGCTATTACCGGGAACGACAGCATATTAAGGTAAACAATAAACTCGGCAATATTGCCCGGTGTAATGTTACCCTTCATCACTTCAACCCCACCCACGTACATGGTAATAACGTTGCTTAAACCAACCAGCAACAGCATAACGGGGTAAAACATAGCCTGCACTTTAACCAGTTCCATCGAATGGGTTTTGTAGTCCTCGCTTTCGGCAGCAAATTTTTCTTTCACATGCCCTTCGCGCACGTAGGATTTGATAACCCTGATACCCGAAAAATTTTCCTGTACGAAGCTGGACAATGCCGATAGGCGCTCTTGTATTTTTTCGCTGCGGTAGTTGATGGTGTTGTTTACATAGTATATAATAACCGCCAGGATAGGCAATGGCAGCACCGACCAGATTGCCAGCGTGACATTTACGGTGAGCATTACATAAATAGCCATTATAAACAGCACCACTGTATTAATAGTGTACATAATGCCCGGCCCCAGGTACATGCGCACGCGGCTTACATCTTCGGTTACGCGGTTCATCAGGTCGCCGGTATTGTGGCGGCGGTAAAAGGCAAGGGATAATTTTTGGTAGTGGTGGTAAATCTCGTTTTTAAGGTCGAACTCGATATGCCTGGACATTAAAATAATGGTTTGCCGCATAAAAAACAGGAACAGGCCGCGCAGCAATGCTAATATTAATACCAGCACTCCAAACAGCAACAGGCTTGAGCCAAAAATCTCGTAAATAAGCCCCTGCCTGTTAAAGCCGGAAAACAGGCGGTACATGGCAATATTTTCGGTAACCAAATCCAGCGCCTGGGCAATAACCTTTGCCGGCAAAATGCCGAAGATATTTGAGATGATAACAAACAGCACACCCGGTATAAGCCGCCAGCGATATTTGATGAAAAATTTATTGAGGTATGCGAGGTCTTTCATAAGAAGAGTCGGAAGTCAGTAAAGTCCGAAAAGTCAGTAAAGTCGAAGACCAAAAGTAGGTTATTACTGTTAATATTTCAAACTGCCAAAGGTCAAAACCAAAAAGATTACAATCAGTTTAACCTATTCC
>JBDUDE010000140.1:0-1772 GCA_040003105.1 Mucilaginibacter sp.
ATCATGACTTGCAAACAAATAAATCTCATAAATCAGTGAGTAAACATCTTCACCGAATTCAGTTTTAATGCCTTTCTCTATTTCATCGGTCCACCAAAGCAAATGCACATATTGGTTTACTGCAAGATTAATATCATTAGTATTCATATATAAAAATTTCATTCGTCTCCCGACAGTGTGACAAAGACTATACGGAAACAAAGATAATTTTGCGCCAAGGGTCCACACTTTCAGGACCGTGGCACTACCCCCATGTAATATCCGCCGGATTCACAGTCGCAATAAAATCATTCGCTGCAGCTACTCCCTTTTCAACCATACCCCGCATTTCAACCGGGTCGAAAGTAAGGCCACCCGGCCCGCCGCCCAAAGGCGCACTTGGCTGAAAGGTGAAAAATTTTATCGGCTTTTTACCCTGGTATGGGTTCTTTACCTCAGGAATATTAAAATATTCATCTACATCATCGCTACTTATCCCACCGGCTTGCATTTTAGCTTTTACGGCTTCAATGTAGGTTAGCGCGGTATTGTATTGCTGCGGTATAATCAAATCATCCTTGGCAACTCCATCCGTAAAAATCCCTATAGTTTTTTGCAGGATATCAAACAGGCCGCCGTAGGTAACATTTTCCACAGCATCCTCCTCGGGCGACAGCAGTATAGTGAAGATTTCGGTAGCACCATTGTCTATCGCCATTTCTATACCCACGTACTGTTTAACGCCCCCATCAACAAACTGGAAACCGGGGTTGGGGTCACCGGGCACATCCCTGTTTACGGTTATCGGCTGCATAAACACCGGCTGACAGGCCGAAGCCATCACCGCCCTGCGGAAATGATTGGCGTCTACCATGGTTTTTATTTGGTAATTATCGGGTTCAATGGGTGCAGTATCGGTTGTAAAAACCACCAACTCGCCAGACTGCATGCAGGTGGTATTGATAAATAGTCGTTTACCGCTTGCCACAAGGGTGTTGTAGCGGGCGTCGGTATAGTTTTTTCCCAGCGTGTTCCACAGGGGTGTAGCATCAAAAATCGAGTCGTCTCCAATCCTGTCGCCAAGCCTGTTTTGCAGTACAATATCCTGCGTGGTTTGCGTGGTGTAAATTTCTTCCAGCAGCACCATTTCGTTCATCGCCAGCAAGGGCACAATTAACGAGCCTGTGCTGGTACCAACATACATATCAAACTCAAGGTTGGGGTATTGTTCCAATAATCTTTTTACAATACCTACGGCAAAGGCGCCTTTGCAACCGCCGCCGCTAATAACTAAGGCCCTGCTCATATAGGTTTAATTTTAGTTTTTTTACTGATACGGAAACCCAGCGAACTTTGCAGCCACCAGTCATGCAGGCCATAGTCCCGGTGCATGGTTATCCCCAGAACAATTAGATTGCCAATATCCGCGTTAATGCCGCCGCCCAGCAGGCGCTGCCTGCCCGTACCCCATAGATGGTCGATACTGAGGTTGATATTACCTAAACTACCGAACGGCTCTGCCTTAAGGGTTGTTAGTTTTATTGATACGGTTGGGCCGAATGCACCCTGAAATTTTTTGCCGGTATAAAAACCATCGGCTACCACGCCGCCCCTTAACAGGTTAGTTACCAAAGTATATTGTGGTACCAGCTGGATTCCGCCGGTATAAATATCGGGCGTGTTGCCATTAAAGGTGGTTACCATGCCGCTGTGCAGCTTTAAATGCATAATAAACTCTTTCGGAAATTCAGGATCCTGCGCCAGTAAACGAATGGAAAATAAAAGCAACAGGA
>JBDUDE010000829.1:0-5870 GCA_040003105.1 Mucilaginibacter sp.
GCGCGCTCGACCTTCACCTGCGCCCGGTAAATTCCTCGCAGGATTTAATGCGCCTGGTACCCGGCCTGTTTATCGCCCAGCACATGGGCGGCGGCAAGGCCGAGCAAATATTTGTGCGCGGTTTCGACGCCGACCATGGCACCGATTTAAACGTTTCGGTTGACGGTATGCCGGTTAACATGGTGTCGCACATACACGGGCAGGGCTATGCTGATTTACACTTTTTAATCCCCGAAACAGTATCGACCTACGATTTTGGAAAAGGGCCGTACTATACTGATAAGGGCGACTTTGCCACTGCGGGCTACTTAAATTATACCACCAAAGACGCACTTGATAAAAGCTTGATAAGTCTCGAAGGTGGGCGCTTCAACACCTTCAGAGCCGCTGGTATTATCGACCTGCTGGGTAACAAAGCCAAACAAAAGGGCGAAAATGCCTACTTAGCCGGCGAGTACAATTACACCAACGGGCCGTTCGCATTGGCCGAACACTACAAACGTTTTAACGTTTTTGGCAAATACACCAAACAGATTGGGCAAAATAATAAGCTGTCTATAAGTGCATCAACATTCAGCACAAGCTGGATACCATCAGGCGAGATACCCGAGCGGGCTGCAGCTGCCGGGACAACGGCGATTGACGATGATGGAAACGCCATTAAACTGCCGATAGTTGCGAATTCAATCAACAGGTTTGGCACTATCGACAGCGCGCAGAGCGGCAAAAGTACGCGGACCAACGCAATAGTAAAGCTGTCGTCGGATTTGAAAAACAACTGGTCGATGGAGAATCAATTGTACTACACCCATTATACTTTCCAGCTGCACGTTAACACTACTTTTTTTGCTGAGGATAATGACAACGGCGACTTAAGATACCAGAACGAAATCCGTGACATGTACGGCTATAACGGCAAATTAAGCAAACGCAGTTACTTAGGTAATGCAACCCTTACATCGACCTTTGGCATCGGCGAAAGGCTGGATAAAACCTATGGGCCAGTTTATAACAGCATAACCCATGATGGTCAGTTTTTAGAAAGTATAACTGCAGGCGATGTTAAAGAAAACAATGCCAGTGCTTATGTTGATGAAACCCTCGAAACAGGTAAATGGCTGATTAATGCCGGCGCGAGGATTGATTACCTGCACTTTAATTTCCATGACACCAGCCAAAATAAAGCAATCGTTAGCCCCAAATTTAATGTGCAATACACTGCTAACGAACAAATACAGTTTTATCTGAAAGCGGGTAAAGGCTTCCACTCCAATGATTCGCGTGCAGTTATCGGCAATAATGGCCTGCAAACTTTACCTGCAGCTTATGGCACCGACCTTGGCCTAAATTGGAAACCCACTCCCCGGTTATATTTAAATGCTGCCGTTTGGTATTTATACCTGCAGCAGGAGTTTGTATACACCGATGATGGTACCATTGAACCGGGCGGCAAAACCCGCAGGCAAGGCATTGACTTTTCGGCGCGTTACCAACTGGCCAAATGGCTGTTTGCCGATTTGAATGTAAACCTTGCCAAACCGCGCCTGGTAGGCGAAGCCAATGGCGAAAACTATTTGGCGCTTGCCCCAACTTTTACCAGCACAGGCGGATTGGATTTTAAATTTAACAACGGTATCAATGGCGGCATTAGCTACCGCTACATGCACAAACGTCCGGGCAATGAAAATTATACTTTAACTGCCGACGGCTATTACGTTACCGATTTGAAGGTAAACTATACCCGGCCGAAATACGAAGTCGGCTTGTCGGTAGAGAATCTTTTCAACACCAAATGGAACGAGTTTGAGGCTGAAGAGGTAACCCAATTGCGCAGCGAAACTGCCTCGGTTGACCAGATGAGCTTTACACCCGGCACGCCGTTTTTTGCAAAATTAAGGGTGGCATTTTTCTTTTAATAACACCTTTATTCTCCGTGTGCCCTGTGGTTAAAAAACGCGTGTTTCTTTAACCACGGAGTTCGCAAAGTAGGCACGGAGGCCGCGGAGAGAAAACATAGTTTTTGTTCAATTATTAAAATTTTTAAGCAATGAAAAAATCATTATTTATACTATGCCTGGTAGTATTGATATTCAGTATACAAGGATGTCAAACTAACAATGGTACCGGCAACGCAACTAATAAGGTAGCTAAAAAGGAAGCTAAATACTATTGCTCCATGCATGCCTCAATTACAGCCGACAAACCAGGTACCTGCCCTAAATGTGGGATGAAACTGGCGGAACGGGATACAACCGGCAAAAAATAACAAGCGCCGGTTTACTTATGGTAATGCGTTGTGGTTTTGGTGTTAACCAAATCGTCAACCACTAACAGCTTGCCACTGTAAGTATCGCTGGTTGCAGTCACCTTACCTTCAAGCATACTTTGGCCCATGCAGGCAGGGTTATTGCCATGGCCAAGTGGCCATTTGCCCTGCGTGTCGGTAACGGTAATACCTGCCTCCGCTGCCATCTCCAGTCCAAAATCGGTGCAGTTGGTACGGCTGAGCTGGTATTTTTTATGGTCGTATTTTTTTACGATAGCCAGCATCCGGTTAAAGCGCCGCTTTGATATAAAGGTGCCCGATATTTCGTCCCAGCTGTGCAAACCGTCATCCTTGAAAGTAGAACGTGACGAAGGGAACAGGGGGGTAGCCGCCAGCGGGAAATTCTTTTTTGGATAAAAGCCAAATGAGCGGCTAACAATTGTGCTATCGGTATTGTATTTTATCAGGGTGATAAAAGTGTGCCCTACATTGTTTAACACATACACCTTACGTTTGCCCGATACCGGCTGCCGCACATGTATCAACAGTGCATAGGCGGCAGCTTTTTTGCCGTCCTCAAAGGGGTTTACTATATCACCTGCTGTAATTGGCGTCGACTTAATTTCCGCATCGCCGTTATACGAAGTGCTGTCTTTATTTATCAGGTTGATGTCGGCATTGCGGATATTCATTATCCCTGTGGCAACGCTGTCTTCAACTGTTAATGAATCCCGTTGCCGGGTGAAATTAACAGCCATTAATTGTTTACTGTCAACCGATGCGGTTACAAGCGGGGTGTATTTTGCGGTATCGATAGTGTTTTCAATGGTAAGCGTTTTAAAATAACACTTCATGGCAAGCGAGTAAAGACGGAGTTTGGTAAACGCCATAGCAAGCCTGTAGTAAAATTTCTGGCCATGCTTTTTCGCTTTAAACACGGTGACGCCCTGCTCATCTTTTAGCAGCCTTGTCAAGTACTGCCGCTCAGTAACCGGATCGTCCAGCTTTGCATGCAGTAATTCGATATGTAAACTATCTTTTATCCTGTCTGATACGGAATCGCTAAACCTGTTTTGATGAATAACAGGCTGGGGTAAAACAGATGTGCTGTTTTGCGAATAACCCGTGTTAAAAAGTAATAACAACAGGGGGGTAAGTAACCAGTAACGCTTGCGGTTAAAACGTTGAGTGATAACTATTGGTTTGAGCAACCGGGTATAATTTATGGTAGTATTGTGCATTAAGGTAATCTGAAAATTGAAAAACGCTGAACTATTGCAAGTTAGTATAAAAGGACTGATTATTTAACATTTGCTTAACAACCACAAAAGTATTGAAATAGTTTAACCCGGATAACGTTCATCATGGGTGCAATTTACGAACGGTAATTTAATCTACAAAATTAGTCGTCTTTGTTTTAATACGGTCGCCAGAATGTTACTTTTGCATGATGGAAAATTACGCATTAGTAACAGGGGCAAGCAGCGGCATAGGTCGCGAAATGGCATTACATCTTGCGCAACTAGGTTATCCGCTTTTACTGGTATCGCGTAATAGCAGCGAACTTTCGGCACTTGCGGCAGCTATTGAAAAGGATTATAACATAGGCGCATTGTGGCTAGCTGCCGACCTTTCGACAAATTGCGGTGCGCAGCAAGTTGCAGACTGGTGCACAAAGCAATCCTTTAAAATAGATATACTTATAAATAACGCAGGCTACGGGCTATGGGGCAACTTCGACGCGCTCGACCTTGAAGCGCAATTGAATATGATGAGGCTCAATATCGAAGCCCCCATTGCCTTAACATCGTTATTACTCCCCATATTAAAGCAATCGCCGCAGGCTTATATATTAAACGTAGCCAGCACGGCCGCATACCAGGCCGTTCCAACACTGGCCGTGTATGCCGCAACGAAATCATTTATTCTTTCATTTAGTCGTGCATTAAGAAATGAATTAAAGGATAGCAATGTTTCTGTAAGCTGTTTAAGTCCCGGACCAACTGATACGGGCTTTGTGGGCCGTGCAGGCCTGGATGCGCTAAAGGAACTGGCAGAGAAGTTTAACATGTCGCCCTCAATTGTCGCCCGGGCTGCGCTTAAGGGGATGTTTAATCAAAAGGCCGAGATAATTCCCGGTTTTTTAAATGCTGCCGGGGCCAAAATGGTATCGTTTGTGCCAAAGGGATTTATTGAAAGAACCCTGGCCCGGCTTTACAAGGCTCCCGCGAAATAATTTCATTTTATTTGATAAAATATTTGGAAGCTATAAAATAATACCTACATTTGAATTGTCTATTCAATCTATAGATATTATATACATTGAAAATAAAACAACATATCGCGCTCTTTTCCATGCGAATGCCTATCCCAAAGGCATTATGTTGTAGCTGTTGTTGCTAATACTGCCACACCCGTTTTAATTCAATAATGGCGCAGTTTGAAACTGCTGTCAATTTCCATAACACATTACTTTACTTTCCACGCCCATGTCATCGTATAAAAAATTCACATTAGGCGAACAGCTTACAGGCGAACAACAACTTTTTTTTAACCAGCACGGCTTTATCCATTTTAAAAATTTTATCAAACCCGAAACTGTAAAAAGTATTATTGCGGCATCGCACCAGGTGCAACAGCAATGGTTAAGTACAAAAACACTTAAAGTTAACGGGGTGCCGATAAAATTCGGGAAAGACCTTGACGGCAGCGATATTGTGCAGCGTTTTGCCTTCATCAATCAGCACCACGCCCTTTTTTCGGGCCTGGCCGATGACCCGCGGTTTGAAATTTTACTGGGCCTGATTGGCCCGGGCGCAAGATTGGGCACCAGTGAAAAAGACGGAATGGTACTTAATCATTATGTAAACAGCTCACAAAGCGCTTTTACCAAGATGGGCTGGCATACCGATGGGCTGCGCGATATTTTCCACGGCTCCAGGTTAAATCCGATGCTGAATGTGGGCATACACCTGAATAGCCTTAAGGCAGCGCATGGCGGTCTGCGCGTATTGCCCGGTACCCATAAACAGAGCATTTACCAGATGCTGTTTCGGAAAAGATACTTTCTTGATAATCAGCCCGACGAAAGTGAAGTAGCCATTATTCCCGGCGCCGGCGACCTTACCATTCACGACGGCCGCTTATGGCACCGGGTAGCGCAGTCCACAGTTGTTGGCGAGGAAAGCCGCAGGCGGGTAATCTATATCCCAATAATTGCGGGCAAGTTTGAACCGAAGCATGCGGACAGTCCTACAGCGTTTTATCAAAAATTTGCAGGCTTAGTAAAATAAAGATTATGCTGATAACGTTAGTAGTTGTTTATATAACCCGCAGAATACGAGCGGCCCGGGCTTTGCGCTTAGCGGCGGTAGAATTGCCAATAGCGCAGAAAAGTAATCTTAATGTTAAATAATTAATAAAAAACAGGTAATTATATTATTTACATTGTAACTGTCGTTTAAACATGTATATTTGTATCGTTAAATGTAAACAGCTGGTCGGCAGCGCCGGGTACGTTCCCGTGAAGATGGTTCGAGTCCATGTTTGCAGCTCTTCTCATAATTTAGGTTTATAATTGGTTTAGAACGCGCTCCTGCCCATC
>JBDUDE010000646.1:0-5863 GCA_040003105.1 Mucilaginibacter sp.
TGGGGACGGACCTCTCCCCGCCGGGAACCCTATATGCGCTTGCGAAACGGTGTACTCGGGTAAATGAGGCGAAAATGACCTATACGATTCCGTTTGCCAATGGGACGCTGGATTTTGATTTGCCGCCGGGGATAACCCAGTTTACATTTGAATTAACAGGCGCTTCGTTTGATATATTTGCGGTGGTATTATCCCAGTTACTTGCATTTGATATCGTTGTATTTACACCCTTCCAGCTATATGATAAATAGCCCGCAGTTGCTGATGCCCTCACCGAATTGGTTTGCATCGATCCCGCAGTTGTAAAAGCATCGGGGTTTTGCTGGTTTATATACTCAGCTTTTACCCAATCGGCCGATAACGTCGCCCCGATCAGATGCGATTCATCCATAGTACCGGTAAAGCTCTGCCCACCTTCACTGTGTGTGTATGTTACCCCGTCCGGATTGAGTGTATTTTTTATATAATCGCCAAAGGCAACCATATCAACCGCTCCCGAAAAGGGTGTATAGGTGGTTGTAGGCCCTGCGGATAATGCCCCATCCACATACAGGTTGCTTACATTACCGGTTTTTTTGTAAGTATAAAAATAGTGATGCCATGTATTTGCGGATGGAGGGCCGGTTTTTTTAACCAGCGGCGTTAACCTGTTGGCCCACCGCCACGTTTGCAATAAACTGTTGGAAAGGGTGACCTTATCAACTAAAACACCTAACTGTGTACCGTTGCCGCTTGAGGCCGGGTTGGTACTGTTTTCAAGTACAATTAAATTCTCCGCAGTAATGCTGCTGGTAATTGTAGGGTAGCTGGCCCATATTGATAATGATTGATCGGCGTCGCTGTTTGGCAGATTGGTGGCGCCAACGTCCAGAACAGATGTGCCGTTTAAGGTAATCCCATTCCCGATTTGCGAAGACGCATTTTGGGTTACAGTCCCGCTGCTCCCTGTATAGAGATTATTATTGTTAACAGTAGCATCTGCAAACTGCGGTGCTGCCGCGGTAGGGTCGTCATTAAAATGCCAAACCCCCGAATAGTTAATGCCCGCCGTAGCAGTAACACTGCTCCAGGTCAGCTTTTGCCAGCTGGCCGTATGCGAAGTTGACGGTGTCCCTGTTGAGCCAAAATAGCAATATAATTTATCTGTTGTGGCGTGGTGCAAAATCGGAATATTAACCCAAAAATAAATTACACCTGTTGTAGTATTATAATTTTCTACCTGGTAATGTAACTCCTGCGATGTGGAGTAAGCACTGTCGATAATTGCAAAAACAGGGATTGAGGAAGACAGTCCTGACGTTTGGTCGGAACATACCGCCGAAGCAAAGTTAGGGCTGGTTACTTTAAGCAAAGCCACAAAATTTGTTTGATCAGTAGCAATTCCTAACGATGAATTATTTAAAGTTAAAGGGATCCGAAAAGCGTAATTATCATAAAATTGGGCGCGCAGTACACTACCTGGTAAAATTAGTACCAATACGAGAATCATTTTAAAAATGACCTTATTCATGTTGAGCCGATAAAAAACCATTCCGAAAACCGATTATACGTGTGATTATATAAGTTGTATCTACCGTTGATGTGCCTGTAGTGAATGTTGCTGCATAAGTCGGAGAAATCCGTTTGACTGGCAAGTGGTGATATAATCACAGTTCGCGCGGCAAAAACACTGTTTGCATAAAAAATCATTACGGCTAATACGTAAAAAAATCGCCGTGATTTTTTTTGAAATAATATCAGATAGTTTCATTAGGGCTTTCGAAAATTACCAGTAACAAAATGCTGCAAATGCACTTGCTAAAGCACATTTTGCCTTTTATACGTAAAGCCCTTAAAGAAGTTCGGTTTTTTTGAAAAAAATTGGTTTGGTCTGAAAAATAAAAAAAGTTTAAATAAGTTTGAATTTGACGAACGGGAATCGGGCAAGGGGAATATAAAACATGTATACTTTAAAATAAAGTGACCTTATAGACAAAAAAGATGAAGCTAACGGCACCCTGGGCAATTACAGGCGAAAAATAAATCTTTCTAAAAAATATAAGTGACTTAAGCCTTAAGGATTTTTTGAGTTAAGTCATCATCCAAAAACCTGCGTGTTAAACGGTAACAGATGTAAACAATGCCGGGCGATGCCAAAATATCGATAGTGTAATGAATGTGCTGCACAACCAACAAACATGCAACGGTTATAACTGCCAAAAAACCTATAATTTTATCATTACGTTTTTGCAGGCACAAAAATATTAAGGTAAGTGTGGCGACGTGGCCCGAGAAAAATAAATCCTTGGTAATTAGGGCCTGCCCGTAAAAAATGCCGGTAAGCGGGTCGGTAAGCGGGATTAACCCTATCGGGTGCTCCAGTGGCACTATGCTGATGGCGATAAACCGGGCTATGGTTATCGGGATAAGCGCCCAGCAATAAATTATATAAATTTGTGGCTTATAAGCCGCCCTTATCATAGTCAAAAACACCATGCCCCATATAACCGCAAAAATTGCAACTGACACGTTATGCGGCGGCACTGCTGCCAAAACCGGGTCATTTATCAGGGTGCCGTGCCTTTTTTCGATATGCGCGAAAAATAGCGGCATGGTAAACACTACCGACAGCATAATTACCGTGCCGATAATAATCTGCCTGCGTTTTAAGGCTACGTTCCAGGTTTCTCTCCAAATAGTTCTTATCGACTTTACCGACATACGGGCACAGCTTAAATTAGCGTTGGCAAAAGTAGTAATTGCTGAACTATTTGAAAACCTTAAAATAATATTAAATTAACATGACTAAATTTAATGCAAATAGATGCAATGGCGTTGCATCTATTTGTATATTTGCAACATGAACCACCCGAAAAAATCATCACGGCTTGATAATGTAGGCATGACAGCATCTATATTATGTGCCGTGCATTGTGCGCTGGTGCCATTGTTGATAACCAGCCTGCCGCTGTTTGGCTTAGGTTTTTTAGCAAACCCATGGTTTGAGTGGAGTATGATAGCAGTTGCCGTTTTCGTTGGCTTTTACGCTATAGGTATTTCGTACTTTCGTTCACATCACCGTATTTTACCTGCAATTTTACTGCTCGGCGGTTTCCTGCTAATAATTATTGGTCATGTATACGTTAAAAGCTGGCGCGAAGCTATTATTGTGCCGTTTGGCGGCCTGCTTATAGCTACTGCCCATTTTTTTAACTATAAATATACTTCCATTTGCCGGGCCGATAATACGTTGTTTCATATAAAGCACAGCCATCCGCACAATCATTAGTTTTAAAATCCAAAGTCAAAAGCCAGGAACTTTAAGTCGGATTTCGATTGTTTCTTACTTAAAACTCTCGATGTAAGACTATTGAATCAAGGCTAATGGCCAAACACATCCATACTTTTTGCCGATATATTTGTTATTCTTTTTAACTTTGTGTTTGTAAACTATTAAATAAATCAAATGCTCCCCACTTCACTCGAAAAAGAACGTTTTGAAGAGTTGCTTGTTAAGCATCATCTTAAAAAAACCGGCCCGCGCCTTAAGGTATTGTCTTTACTATCAAAAAAAGATGTAGCAACCTCGCAGCCCGATCTTGAAAGCGTGCTGAATGATGTTGACCGCGTTACCCTTTACCGTATTTTGATTGCATTTGAAGAAAAGGGCATCATACACAAGGTATTCGATTTGGATGGAACAGCCAACTACGCTATGTGCTCGCCGGAATGTGGCGATGACGACCATCACCACGACGAACACCTTCACTTTAATTGTACCGTTTGCAAAAATGTGTATTGTTTGGACGACCTTCACCTGCCTAAAATAAAATTGCCGGAGGGTTTTAAAGTTGACGGCTTTACCTTATACGCTGCGGGCCTTTGCCCAAAATGCAATAAACCAGCATAACTGAATAGGTTGAAACAATTTATTTAGTTATGTGCTTATCTACCTGATGATAACATACCCCCGAAGCCTGAAGATATCTGCCGCCGCCGCCGCCCTGTTTCTATTTTTTATATTAACATCATTTACCGGTGGTGATGATGATGGGCCGCAATCACCATTTCATTTTAAAACAGTTGTAATTGATGCAGGCCACGGCGGTAAAGACCCGGGTGCACACGGGGCGTATTCATTTGAGAAGAATGTAACCCTCGCGATAGCAAAAAAATTGGAACGCCTGCTTAAAAATGACATGCCCGAAGTAAACGTGGTGATGACCCGCAGTACGGACAAGTTTGTGGAGCTGAATAAACGCGCCAACATTGCCAACCAGGTAAATGCCAACTTATTTGTTTCTATTCATTGCAATTCGTCGCCCGAAGGAACGGCAAAAATAGCCCATAAGGAAAAGGGGGTAATGCTGCTGGTTTATGGTTTACACCGTAAGGAAGAACAGGTAGAGGCGTTGCGCGAAAATGCATCGATATATATCGAAAAAGATTACAAGAAAAACTATGCCGGGTATAACGAAAAGGACCCTACATCAATGATTGTTTTGAACACTTTTATGCAAAAGTATCGCAAGCAAAGTATCTTGTTTGGCGAGCTTTTAGACAACCAGTTCAGGAATAACGACGGCCGCCGCAGCCGCGGAGTTAAAGAACAGGGGATTTTAGTACTTGCACATAGTGCAATGCCTGCGGTGCTGGTTGAAACAGGCTATATCAATAATAACAGCGAAGAAAAATACCTCAACTCCGAAGAGGGCCAAAATGCAATTGTGAGTTCCATTTTTAGGGCAATTAAAGCCTACCGCAAGCAAATTAAGCCGGTTAAGTAAGACCGCCAGGCAACAAACATTTTACTTGCCTGATTGTAGTTTTTTGTATTATCTGTACCTACATAAAACCCTACATCGCTATGAAAAAATTAATGCTCTTTTTTATCGTAATCATCGCATTTAGCGCAACTGCATTGGCGCAAAAACGGTTTTCGGCAGATGATTTTACCAAAAACCTGGGTAAGACCGGAACGTTGTGTGATACCATTTACTCGTTGCGGATTGTGAGCGATACGCTGGTATTGTTAAATATGGGCGGAGTATATCCAAACCAAAAATATACGGTAGCTATCAAAGGCAATAAAGTAACACTTGATTATGCAAACCTAAAAGGTAAACCGCTTTGCATAACCGGCGTGTTTTTAATGTACAAAAACAGGCCCGAGATAGAGGTTTCGGAGCCAGAGCAGATTAATAAGGATAAATAGAGCTTTTGTTCCGGCAAGGAATCTTTACAATTCGTATGTTTTTTGTAAATTTGGAATACCAGGAGCAACGACCTTGATTAGCAACAAAAAAATGAGAATACTTACGTTACCGGTAGATGACTCTATAGCAGATAGCTACTATAATGCTGCTCCGCAGGAAAAAAGCAGGATTAACACTATGGTAAATATGCTGCTTACAAAGTTCCTAAAAGAAAAAGAGAACTCATCTCTTTTTAGTGTGATGAAGGAAACATCGGATGAGGCTGAGAAAAACGGACTTACAATTAGCAAACTCGGAGAGTTGATGGAATGGGATGATGAAACCATGAAAAATCTTTTCGGGGAAAACTATAAAGTAAATGCCTGATAAATATTTTGTTGTTGACACTAATGTTGTAATTAGCATAGCCGTATTTTCATCGTTTAGTCCGGCCTTGGCTTTAGAAAAAATTCTCTCATTAGGGGTTCTGGCATTTTCGGAGGAAGTTTTACAGGAATACGCTGAAACATTGTCCAGAAATAAATTTGACAAATATATCTCCATTGAAAAGCGGCTGACCTTTCTTCAAAAATTAATAGAACATGGGAGCTTGATTCCGGTTACAAGCAAAATTGAAGCCTGTCGCGACCCCAAAGACGACAAGTACCTTGAACTAGCGATTGAATGTA
>JBDUDE010000779.1:0-1768 GCA_040003105.1 Mucilaginibacter sp.
GGGCCGTTACCGTCTGATAAAAACCCGGGGATAAAGCTGCTTAGCTTAACCGGCAGTTTGGGTATGCCAGCATCGGTGCGGATAAACTCAAATGCCCGCATGGATAAAAATGAAGCGAGCGCATGCACTACAGGTATACGGCCGCGCAGGGCAAGACCGGCTGCCGCGCCTATCATAGTTTGTTCCGTTATCCCGGTATCAATAAAACGGGTTCCTAATTTGGCCGGGATGTTGCGTACCAGCGCGCGGTTTTCGGCCGTCATCACTATAAAGCGTTCGTCCTGTAAAGCTATTTCCGTTAATAATTCTTCGTAAGTCATGGTTACCTCACTACTAAAGTTTCTGATGTTAATTGTGTGGTATGTTCGCCGTGCAGTTCTTTAAGCAAATCGCTTACCTCGTCGCTGTTAAAATTGCAGAACCACCTGTCGGCGCGGCGCTCAATGCTGGGCAAGCCTTTACCGCGTACCGTATCGGCAATTACCACGTTAAGTTTGCCGGTTTCAAAAGGATAAGCCGAAAATGCATCGTGCAGCGCGTCAAAATCGTGCCCGTTTATGCGTTTTACAGCGGCGCCAAAGGCAGTGAATTTATCGTGCAGCGGCTCCAGCGGAATCAAATCCTCTGTCGCCATATTGGCCTGGAACTGGTTGCGGTCAATCACAAAAATTAAATTGTCCAGCTTATAGGCATTGGCCACCAGTGCGGCCTCCCAGCAGGTGCCTTCGTTAAGCTCGCCATCGCCCATAATACAAACCACCTTGTTGTTGCCGCCGCGTATTTTTATATCCATGGCCACTCCAATTGCCACCGATGGCAAATGGCCCAACGAGCCGGAGTGAAATTCGATACCCGGGATTTTTGTATTGGGGTGCCAGTAAATGTTGTCGGTAACCGACAGGTGGTTTTTCAAACGCTCCACGTCAAGCAGGCCTAGTTCGGCAAATGTTCCATACAATGCCGGCACGTCATGGCCTTTGGATAGAAACAGGTAATCGCGGTTAGGGTCGTTAAGGTTATTTTTATTGATGTTCAAAAATTCGGCATACAGGTAAACAATAAGGTCGACCGCCGATAGCGAGGCGCCGACAAAACATCCCCCATCGGTCGACATTTTGATGATGTGCTCCCTTACTTTTAAAGCGGTTGCCTCCAGATTTTCTTTATGTGCGATTGCGCTGTGCATGTATTATTTTAATTTTTTAGCTGATGGCCTGCCTGGTTTGCCCGGCCGAAATAGTTGTTAATTCATCCATGTGGTTACGGTACCAGTTTACCCCGGCGTATTGTGCGTTAATGTTGTATATCTCGGGCCTGGCTGCCAGCAGGTTTAATATATCCAGGTACGAGAAGCGCGGATTTGCATCATACAACTCTTCAAATACCCTTTTTATAAATTGATAATCGGCTTCATAATCTATTGTAAACCGGTGCGTCATGGAATAATCCGCCCCGCTTTCGCACACCACATTACCTATCCTAAACCTGCCGGGGTTCTCCCATATATAAGGTGTAGTGTGCTCCAGCTCCATCGGTTTTACAGCAACTTGCCATGCCCGTTTTAAACAATCTATGCTCATTATTTCCACGTCGTTTCCATCGGGATAAGTGGCAGGGTGCAGGTTGCTTACATAATCGTATTTATTACTGTTCGCAAAATAAAAATCCAGCACATCATCAATCACCGCAGGATCTATAAGCGGACAATCAGACGGTATTTTAAGTACTATACCGGCGCCGAATAGTTTAGCCGCCTGGTAATGCCTGT
>JBDUDE010000320.1:0-1765 GCA_040003105.1 Mucilaginibacter sp.
GATTCGCCCACAAGCCCCAACGTTTCGCCGGGGTAAACGTCAAAGGTTACTTCATTAACCGCCTTCACAACCGACTTTGACCTGCTGAACATACCGCCATTCATCGGGAACCAGGTGCTCAAATTGTTTATCTGTAGTAGCGGCTCCCTGGCGTACAACAAAGTCTTTCTGTCTTTAATTTCATCGGGCTGATAGGCATATCCTTCCCGGATTTTCTTAATTGTTTCGGCCTTTTTGTCGGCTGTATCCAAAAAATCAGCAATTACCGGCAGCTTCTTTAAATGCAAGCCCGGCACCGGCCGGCAGGCCAGCAACCCTTTTGTATATGGATGTTTTGGGTGCTCAAATAATTGCTTCACGGGGGCTTCTTCCACCACCTCACCTTTATACATCACCAGCACGCGGTCGGCAATTTCGCTGATAACACCCAAATCGTGCGATATAAATATCAGGCTCATATTGCGTTCGGCCTTTAGCTTCAACAACAGTTCGATAATGGTTTTCTGTACGGTAACATCAAGCGCAGTAGTCGGCTCATCGGCAATCAAAATTTCGGGGTTGCAGGATAGCGCCATGGCAATCATCACCCTTTGTTTTTGTCCGCCCGATATTTGGTGCGGGTAGCTGTCGAAAATCGCTTCGGGCCGTGGCAGCTGAACCTCGTTAAACAGCGCGATTGTCCTTTCTTTTGCCGCTGCTTTACTCACTTTTAAATGGAGCTGAATGGCCTCCGTAATCTGGTAGCCGCAGGTAAGCACCGGATTAAGCGATGTCATGGGCTCCTGGAAAATCATGGCCATCTGATTACCACGGATGGCCCGCATCTCACTTTCAGGGATAGCGCATAAGCTATTGTTATTCAGTAAAATATGACCACTTATTTCAGCCTGCTTTTTATCCAGCAAGCGCATCAGCGCCAGCGATGTTACCGACTTACCGGAACCCGATTCGCCAACTATGCCGATGGTTTCGCCTTTTTGCAGGTTGAACGATATGCCTTTAACTGCTTCAAATAAACCGTTTTGAGTTTTAAATTTTACCGATAAATTTTGTACCTGCAGCATTATGTTCCCACTATGGTTATGCACTCGTCAGTAATCAGCTCTTCGCCACGATAGCGCCTTAATAGCTGTGCAGTTGCTACCACATCTTTTTGGCAGTAAGTACTAATGCGCTCCAATTGGTTATCAACCCAATAAACTTTACCTACCATGCTGCCGTCGATGTCATCCTTGGGGGTGGGAATATTAAAGATTGCCGTGAGCAGGCTAAGCGAAGTATAGTTTTTATAGTCGCCGAATTTCCAAAGTTCCATGGTATCCAGGTGGTTTATTTCCCAGGGCTTTTTGCCGGCCAGTTCTAACTGGTTGGGTATCTTTACACCATTCACCAGCATGCGGCGGCAGATGTACGGAAAATCAAACTCCTTACCATTATGCGCACAAAGTATCAAACTTGCCGGCTGGCCATTCAGCAGCGCCGAAAATTTCTCCAGCAATTCCTTTTCATCGTGCGATGCGATGGATTTTACCCTTAAACCAACAGTGCGGCCATTGGTAAATATTCCCATCGAAATACAGATTATTTTTCCAAACTCCGCCCAGATACCGGCCCGCTCATAGAATGCCTCGGCGGTTTCTTCCTTGCGCTGGTGCAGTGTTTTAAGGTTCCACAGCTTCTGAAAATGCTCCGGAACTTCGTCGAAACTTTTGTATTGCGGAACAGTTTCAATATCAAGTACCATCAGGTTATGAAGGTCGTATTG
>JBDUDE010000842.1:0-5852 GCA_040003105.1 Mucilaginibacter sp.
CGTATATTGTAAAAATTTATTTTTCATCTTTAATTCTTTAGTGTTGTTTAATTATCATGAGCACAACCTGTTTTGGCTGTCGCTCATGATAGTTTGACTTGTTGTTAAAAGCTGCGTTAAACTCAGGGAGTTTGGCCAATTACATCCCACCAAACTGCGTTATCCTGCGAGTCGGTACCTGCAGTCGGCACTTCCCTGGCAATGGCCGCATTTACGCTTACACCATTGGTTTGCTGTTCGGCCGATGTGTAGATAAACCGCCTTACAATTTTCTTTGATGTGTTTGTTGCAGCCGGCGCCGGAGTTAGTACCGGATAGCCGGTTTTCCGCCAAATGTTCCAGCCAATATGTCCGTCGGGATAGCCGCTCACCCATTGCTGCACCGCTATATTTTTTGCGTTTGCTGCACCCGGGGCAGCGCTGATTGCAACATTTGAATTAGCCAGGTAAGTAGCAGAAGGGGGAGCAACGCCCCATTGCTCAAATGATAATTTTATACCATTTTGATAGGTAGCTACCAAATTGCCGGTAACCCAGCCAATATTAATTGCCTCGGCAGTTGCCAGGGTAACTTCAGCAGCGTCAATGATGTTAATGGTAGCTGCTTCTGCCCGATTATCGGCCCGCATAACGAGTGCCCAATCAGCGTTTGCCGCTATATAGTTATTGGCCGTTGTACGGTCAACGCCATATGGCACACCATCATCCGAAGTAACTGTGCCGCCGGTAGTTTGCCCCGGATCGCTAAACGAACCCCCAAACATCAACTGCCTTCCATCGTTGGTAGCCTTAGTGTAATCGGTTAAGGTTTTACTTTCAGCCCAGTCGGTCCTCCCATTATATAAATTATACCATGGCGATTTATAAGAACCGCCAGGATAGGCGAAGGCAAAGTTTTGCGCGTTGGTAGTAATGGGCCCTGCCGCTAATGCTGCTTTAAAAGCAGTTGCATAAAAATCGCTGGCACCCGGAACTTTTTTTGATGCCTGGATAGAAACCATCATTATCAATGAATTACCGGCCCTTTTCCACCCGGCAGCATCGCCGCCATAAAAAAGGTCTCCGGGTACAGTACCACCGTCCATTGAAGCAATGGCAGCTGCAACTTTGGTAACAATCCCTTTGTAGATATCCTCCTGCTTGTCATAAGCAGGTGTTATGGCTTTCAAGCCCTGCAATGCCTGGCTATAAGGTATATCGCCAAACGTATCGGTTAATACCCAGTATATGTATTGCTGCATTATGATAGCCACGGCAACTGAGTTTTTGTTTTGGTTAAGCCCAATAACATTTTGGCAATCATACAAATCGGTTACATAGGGCCCCGTGAAGCTAACAGCCGGAGCCGCGTATAATGAGGCCGCAGGATACTGCGTTTCAGAAAAATACTGTGCATATGCCCCCTGGGCCAATGCAAAACCCGTAGACCCATAAACCGGGAGGTCATTTTCAACGCTCGCCAGCAGGGCCGAAACAACAGGCTGGTTAACCGCATCCGGGTTTAGGTTAGTGGTGCCAAAATCGTTGGGTTTTTTACAACTCGCCGCTCCCCAAAGCACCAGGGTAGTGAGCGTGTATATATAAATCTTTTTCATCCTTTAAATATTTAAATTAAATTTTAGTGTTAGCAACTTGTCAGAAACCTACTTTTAAGTTAAATCCAAAACCCCTGGTACCTGGCAACTGCGCCGATTCGCCTTGTACCGCGCTTATTTGCGATGGGTCGAAATCTTTTGTTTTAGAATAAATCAGCCAAAGGTCATGCGCTTGTACCTGGAATGTTGCATTCTTAATAACACCGCCAATTCCTAACTTTTTAACCGGAATACGGTATGAAATACCAGCCTCACGCAGTTTAATGAAGGTTAGATCGTAAACAAACTCATCCTCGGTGGCGTTGTTAAAGTTGTTATGATAATAATCATAAGCGCTAACATACATGCTTACCGCTTTGCCGTTTGCATCAACACCAACCTGGTGAACGCCACCGCCGTCGGCAACTGCATCACGAACCGGGTTGCCCTTGTCGTTTAAAGCAGCTGTTCTGAATGTTGTGCCCGATAATGAACCGAATGCATCAGTTAACGAGGCAAATTTGCCACCAAACTGATAGTCGATATTGAAGTTAAAGGCAAAATCTTTAAACAGGGTGAACGTGTTTTGAATACCACCTGTATGTTTCGGAAGTGCACTACCGAAATAAACGGCAGGATTTCGTTGGTAAAACCCGGCCGCATCTAAAATTGGTACACCGGCAGAATTACGCAATATGCCCGGGCCGAAAATTTGTCCCCATGGCTTCCCGGCTGTTTGTACCAGGAACGGAACGCCTGCTGCGCCAAAGTTGGTATTTAGCGCTACTATAATTTGTTGAACATTGTACTTATTACTTATTTCTACAACCTTATCCTCTAAAAGGTTTGAGTAAGTTAACGAGATGTTCCACGAGAAATTCGGAATTCTCACCGGGTAGCCATTGATATTTAAATCAAAACCTTTCTTCTCAACGTCACCAAAGTTGGTAAGGATAGAGTTTACACCGCTGGCGCCGTTTACACCTATTGATGCTGGGATTGCTATTTCAGAGCCAGTCCAGTATGTGCCCGAAACCGCAATCCTGTCATTAAGGAAGCGCAAATCAAGGCCTAACTCTTTCTGGGTTACAGTTGAGCCGTGAATTTTATCATCAACAAGCTGATTTGGTGTAGATTGTACAAGCTGCCCGTTAAGTTTTTGCGCATTGACTATGTACGATGCCCCCGGATAAAGGTAAGCCCCAAAGGTTTCGTTGGTGTTGCCCAGTGCTTTAGGGATTTGCCCGTAGGTGGCCCTTAATTTTCCGTAGCTTAACCATTTATCCTGGCTTTTAAGCAAATCGCTGAAAGCAAATGATATACCGGCCGATTTTGATAATACGTCGTTTTTGGTTTGCGGAAAAGTTGAAAACCAGTCGTTACGCAGCGAGCCGTCGATAAAAACCAGGTCTTTCCAGCTTAAAGCTACGTGGCCCAAAACCGCGTTATACGCTTCAGCAATCCTGGCGTTAGCTATGGTAGGCGGACTAACGCTATTGCCAATATTATATAAACCCGGGATAGATAAACCGCCGTTTGTTGCGGCAAAATTGTTTTTAAATGTCCAGTGAAATTTATCAGTACCCACGTTGGCATCAACCTTAAATTCCTTTATTTTTTTGGTGTATGTCGCCAAAAACTCCAGGTTTTCCCTGTTTGAGTAAGAGTTATTTGAAAAATAACCAGCTTTTACACCCGTTTGATTTGCACTTATTTCCAATTCGGTAGGCGTATAATTTTCCTGCCATAACGTGAGTTGCTGTTTACGATAGGTTGCTTTAAAGCTTAAATCGTTGTTCACTTTATAGGTAAGCGATATGTTGCCAAAAAAGCGATCTGTGTTTGAAGGGTCTTTCAACAAATCCTGGTAAGTATAATAGTTGTACCAATAATTACCGCCATAAAATGCGGTCGGGTTGGCAGGGTTCCATGCCGCAGGATCGCTGTGGTTCCAGCTTGCATACTGGCCCGGGCCGTATTGCAAGTGTCGCAGTTCCTTTAGTTTATTCAAATCCAAGTCCCTGTGAAACCATTGGGTAAGGCCGCCTGTGGCAAGGGCTGCGTAATTATCATTTACCACACCATTCTGCTTTTGGTTGGTATAGTTAATACTTGTAGCTAACGACAGGTGCTTGTTTAAATCATAGTTATAGTTCAGGTTTAACGTATTCCTTTTCAAATCCTGGTTAGGTATAAGGCCTTTTTGATAAAGGTTGCCATACCCTAACTTAAAGCTGTAGTCATCGCCCGATTTGTTAAACGTTATACTGTTATCAAGCAGCGGCGCTGTTTGAAAAAAGTCGGCAGCATTGGTTGGATGTGGTGTCCATGACGCTGTTTTACCTGTATACTGGGTACCGGCATACCATGCGTACCATGGGATGTACTCCTGGCCAACCATTTTAGGGCCCCAGCTGCTGTCGTCAGAATAATCAGGATAATATTTGCCGCTTAATGCTTTCCAATGGTCAGGGTCGCCCTGTTTCCAAACATATTGACTAAATACCGGGTTGTTGCCCCCGCCATAGGTATTCTGGTAATTTGGAAGTATGTAGGCCCTGTCTAAAGTTGCGCCTAACCTAAGGTCGATGCCGAGGCCGCCATTCTTTTTAGCTTTCGAAGTGGTAATCACGATAGCGCCGTTAGCGCCCTGCGAGCCTAGTAAAGCTGCAGCAGCTGCACCTTGTAAAACGGTAACGCTTTCGACATCGTCGAGGTT
This sequence comes from Mucilaginibacter sp., assembly GCA_040003105.1. Lineage (GTDB taxonomy): Bacteria > Bacteroidota > Bacteroidia > Sphingobacteriales > Sphingobacteriaceae > Mucilaginibacter. Next base: position 4,294 of record JBDUDE010000842.1, read on the forward strand.
CACATCATCTACATTTGGCAGCACAGTACCGTCAACAACATACAGCGCGCCCTGGCCCGCACCGAAACCTGATGCACCACGAAGCCTTACCTCGGTGTTACGGCCCAATGCCGCTGCCGACTGGCTGCGCACCTGTATACCGGCAACTTTACCGGCAAGCGCATTGTTAATGTTAGGCTCGCGAATTGTGTTTAATTCTGTGGCAGAAACCACCTGAGCTGAGTTAGAGTTTGATTTGGCTGTTTGCTTAATGCCGTAGCCACCGGTTACTATAACCTCTTTTAACTGCTTTGCATTTGTTTCGAGCGCTATATTAACAACATCGGTAGCGCCGAGCTCGGCGACATGCCGGTTATAACCTACAAACGAGAAAGCAATAGACTTTGCCGATGCAGGTACTTTGATAGTGTATTTACCATAATCGTTGGTTACCGTACCAATCTGGGTTCCGGGCACGCTAATGCTTACACCCGGAAGCGGAAAATTGTCATCCTTACCTGTAACAGTACCCGTAATTGTGCGGCTTTGCGCAAAAACAACAGTTACCTGGGCTGTTACGATGACTAGTATTAATAGTAATAGTTTTTTCATAAAAATTTAATGATTAGTTGAAGTTTTACATCGCTGACTATTTTAAGCAGCACCTAAATAAAGGGAGGCGGAATCACGGAGGGATCTCCTTGTACAAGATTGCAGTCATTGGGTCAGTTATTAGTCAAAGTGTAATGTTAGATATTACCCCTGTAACCCGATATGCTTTTACAGCCTTTTTGCGCCCCACGGAGCCCGCAGCGCACTTAATTGAAAAAAAATACCCCTTTGAGGGGTATTGGCGGCGGCGCCATTACAGGTAGCTTTGTAATGTGCTAAAACACAACATCCTAAAACCTGTACTTAATCGTTCATCTAAATTTGAAGGATATGACGGAAGAACTAACTTATGCGGAAATATGTGTGAAGGAACCCCGGGCGACGTTAAAATTCCTTACCCAATACTTAGGCTTCATTAATATAAGCAACCTGTACAATGCCGAAGAACCCGGCAAACCCGGCTTTTTGCTTCGCGATAAGTCGGGACGCAGCTACTTTATCCCTTTACCTGTTGATAACGGCGATTACACTACAACCATAATTATAAATACCGACGACTGCCTGAGGGATTACTACCTGCTTGACAAAGCTGGTGTACAATTTGACGGCATACCCGGCTACACCAGCGATGGGCTGCAAGCAATTGCAGTGGATGATAACGGCACCAGATACACCTTGTTAGAACACAGGGATTATACCGATGAGCTATGAAAAAGATACAGGTTGTAAATAACCAAAACAAGATATACAGCGAAGTAACTACTAATGCTACTTATGTTAATGAATGCCACGAGTTTTCAATACGAATGGTTATTGACGGACATGAACAATACAAACTTGGAAATAAAAAATTGAGCATCTTTCCCGGTAACTTCCTGGTAATTAACGAAGGCACCGTGTTCGGCAGGGAAATTTATTCGGAAATACCGGTAAATACCATCTCTATCTTATACGACTCGCAATTTTTA
>JBDUDE010000344.1:0-5847 GCA_040003105.1 Mucilaginibacter sp.
ACCTTCGGGTTATGAGCCCGACGAGCTACCAACTGCTCCATCCCGCACTATTTTTTGTTGGTATTACATAACGGGCATAACTCCGAAATGTTTGTTTCCAATTGTCAAAAATGCAATTTGCACTCCGTTTTAATTGGACTGCAAAGATATAATTCGTTTCTTTGCAGTCCAAATAATATTTTAATTATTTTTTTATGGCGCATAAGGCAGGTTTCGTGAGTATAATTGGTAAGCCCAACGCAGGCAAATCAACGCTTATGAACGCTCTTGTTGGTGAAAAAATGTCCATCATCACCCCCAAGGCACAAACAACAAGGCACCGCATACTGGGTATTGTTAACGAGGAAGATTATCAGATTGTATTTTCAGACACCCCCGGTGTTATTAAACCGCATTATGCCCTGCACGAAAGCATGATGCACCAGGTTGACGGCTCAATTGTTGATGCCGACCTGATTTTGCTGGTTACCGATATTTACGAAGAATACGACGAAACCGACGTGTTGAAAAAGTTGGAAGGCACGCAAGCCCCGGTTGCCGTATTAATTAACAAGGTTGACCAAAGCGACGAAGAAACTGTTAAGGCTAAGGTTGAATTTTGGGAAGAGAAGCTAAAGCCAAAAGCGGTTTTCGCCATATCGGCTCTGAAAGACTACAACGTGCTGGCGGTAATGAATTTTGTGATTGAAAATCTGCCCGAACACCCGGCTTATTACGAAAAAGACGCACTGACCGATAGGAACGACCGTTTTTTTGCATCGGAGATGATACGGGCACAGATATTAAAGCAGTACAAAAAGGAAATACCTTACAGCACCGAGGTTATTGTAACTGCATTTGTTGAGGGCGAGAAATTGCACCGCATAAGCGCCGAAATAATCGTGGAGCGCGATTCGCAGAAGAACATCATTATAGGTACCGGTGGCAGCATGCTGAAAATTGTAGGCACCTACGCACGCCGGGACATGGAAGAATTTTTCCAGAAGAAAATATTTTTGGAGATGTTTGTAAAAGTAATCCCCGACTGGCGCAGCAAGAAAAATTACCTGAAGAAGTTTGGGTATGAATAAGATGTGAGATTTTAGACATGGGATTTGAGACCAAAAACAGGTTACTTATCTTATATTTCAATGGCTCACCAATTAATAAAAATATATAATTTTAGGTGTCGATTTTTGGATGACGGGATTTAATCTCACATCTCACATCTCACATCTCAAATCTAAAAAAATGAGCAATATAGTAGCCATAGTGGGCAGGCCCAACGTGGGCAAATCAACTTTATATAACCGTTTAACTGAAAGCCGCAAAGCTATTGTTGATGACTTTAGCGGCGTAACCCGCGACAGGCATTACGGTGTATCCGAATGGATAGGCCGCTCTTTTACCGTTATTGATACCGGTGGTTACGTGGCCAACTCAGCCGACGTATTTGAGGCCGCCATTCGTGAGCAGGTAATTATTGCCATTGAAGAGGCAACCGTTATTTTGTTTATGGTTGATGTTACCACCGGCATTACCGATTTGGACGATGAAATTGCAAACATTTTGCGAAAGGGCAAAAAGCCGGTGTTTGTGGTAGTTAATAAACTGGATAATAACCAGCAGCTATCCGACTCTATGGAGTTTTATAGCCTCGGTTTAGGCGAGTTGTATAACATCTCATCGATGACAGGCTCGGGAACCGGCGAATTGCTGGACGAAGTGGTTAAGCATTTTGACGATGAGCCGCTTGAAGACAACGAACGCCCTAAATATGCTATCATCGGCAGGCCGAATGTAGGCAAATCCTCTATTATCAACTCACTGATAGGGAAGGACCGTAACATTGTAACCCCAATTGCCGGCACTACGCGCGACTCGATACACATCCATTATAATCAATACGGGCACGATTTTATGCTGATTGATACCGCCGGGATGCGGAAAAAGACCAAGGTTAAGGAGAATATCGAATTTTATTCGGTTATGCGTACTATTAAGGCACTTGAAGAAGCCGATGTAGTTATCCTGATGATCGATGCGGTTGAGGGCATTGAGTCGCAGGATATCAATATATTCCACCTGGCCGAGAAGAATAAAAAAGGTGTTGTCATCGTGGTAAACAAGTGGGATCTTATCGAAAAAAATAACAAGACCATTAAAGTTTTTGAAGAACAAATACGCGATAAAATAGCACCATTTACCGATGTGCCTATCGTATTTACATCAGTTACCGAAAAGCAAAGGGTGTTAAAGGTTATTGAAACAGCTAACCTGGTTTATCAAAACAAAATAAGGAAAATACCAACCTCTAAGTTGAACGAAGTGTTGCTGCCTATAATTGAGGCGTACCCACCGCCATCAATAAAAGGTAAGTACGTTAAAATAAAATACATCACTCAAATAGCCGGCACCTCGCCCATGTTTGCGTTTTTCTGCAACCTGCCGCAATATATTAAGGAACCATATTACCGCTTTATTGAAAACAAAATTCGCGAAAACTTTGATTTTAACGGAGCTCCGGTGCAGGTTTGGTTTAGGCAGAAATAGACACGATTACAAGATTTTAAGAATTTACAGGATTGACGGATAACGTCCTGTAAATCTCTTTAATCCTTCAATCGTGTTATTTGATTGATGCCACCGCCTTAACCAACGTCAAATCATCACAATTCACCGATTCGAAATAGGCATTACCGACCCATCCAAATCTCACGGTATTGGCCTTATTAAGGTTTTAGTATTGATTTTAATAGCCGACTCACTACGGGAATCTTTTTTATTGTTTTTTTATCATAGCTTTATAAAGGTGATAGGTTAGTACTTTATTGCTGTAACCCTAAACGGCGAATTTAAGTCAACTAACGTGTATCAAAAAAGCTGAACAACAATCGAAAATACTTATGTAGCCTTCAATAAAATCCTATGCTAAATAAATTCAGCGCTTCGTCAAAGTTATATATGTTGATATTTATAACGGCTGCCAGCTTGATAGGCCTGGGTTTTTATGGTATCTATGAGCTTAGAAAAATGAATGGAAACACCCGGGCGCTGTACGCCGACCGGGTATTATGCATCCAGCAGCTGTCGAATGTGCGCTTTAGGTATGTCGAGGAAATCCTTCCCGTCGCCGGAAATGTTAAAAATCATGTACTTACATTTGGTGAAGCAAGACAACAGGTTGAGAAAGCCCGAAAGATTATCGATACCAATTGGCACAATTACAAACTCACCTACCTTACACCTGAAGAGAAGCTTTTAGTAAAACAGGCGGATGCTATAAAAAAGCACGATGACGAAGTATACGCAAGCCTGGAATCCATATTATCTAAACAAGACATGCCCGCGCTTGATGCTTTGATTAAAAAGGAGTTTTCGTCACAATCCCCACCCTTTGCGCTAAAACTGAACCGGTTGATGGAATTACAGGTACAGGTTGGAGAAACGATATTCAATAATAATAATGAAATATATAAAAGTGCCACACAAAAGTTTTTCCTCCTGATTTTATTGTCTTTGGTCGTTGCCGTTTCCCTTTCGGTCTATATAATAAGGAATGTGAAACATTTAATTAAAGACATTTTAAAAAGCAGCGATGTTATTAAACAAAGTGAATTGAGGTACCGGTCGTTACTTGAAAACGCATCTGACGCAATATACGTCGTTGACGATAAAGGTAATTTCACCGAGGTAAACGAAAGCACATGCAGGATGATGGGGTATTCGAAACGGGAATTACTGCAATTAAATGTTGAGGATATTGTGGATCCTGACCAATTGAAAACAGACCCGGTTATCCATGGCAATTATCTTCCCGACCAATCTTTAACCAGGGAACGGCGGCTTGTGCGTAAAGACGGGGAAATAATAGATGTTGAAATTAAGGTGACAATGTTTGCTGACGACAAAACCTTAGTTATTGCCCGTGATGTTACCGAGCGAAAAAGGGCCGGGGAGCTTATTTTAAGGGAAAAGGAGCTTTCTGAAACAATCATTAATAGCCTGCCGGGCGTGTTTTATTTGATAAATGCGCAGCATGAATACCTGCGATGGAATAAAAATTTTGAAACGGTTACCGGCTATAATAAAGAGGAAATATTAAAACTGACTAGTAAAGACCTGATAGTACAGGAAGATATTAGCAAGGTTGGTGAGGCCGTTAAAAAAACATTTTCGGAAGGGTACGCTACTGTTGAGGCCCAGGCAAAAATTAAAGATGGCTCAAATATTCCGTTTTTATTAACTGGCAGCCCCGTGATGTACGAAAATCAGCTTTGTTTGTTAGGAACCGGCATCGATATTTCATCGCGGATTAAAGCCGAAGATGAGCTAAAATCATCGGAACAAAAGTATAAATTACTGTTTGAAAGAAACCCCTCGCCGCTTAGTATGATAGCAAAGGACGACCTGTCGATAATTGCCGTTAATGATGCTGCTGCCAATTTGTACGGTTATACCCGCGATGAACTTTTGCGTTCGAGCGCTACAATAGTGAGGCCTAAAGAAGATTTGGAACAGCAACGGCTGAATTTTCAAGCTCCTGTTAACGAGCCCACTGATAGGGGCATTATAAGGCATGTTAAAAAAGATGGCACCCTGATTTTTGTAAACGTTGTTGTAAGTGACATGGTATTTGAAGGCAGGGCGGTAAGGCTTGTGTTAACAACAGATGTTACCGAAAAGCTTATTGCCGAAGAAGAGCTGAGGTCATCGGAGCAAAAGTATAAGCTGATTTTTGAAAGTAACCCCTCGCCTTTGTGGATGATTGCAAAGGATGATCTTTCTATCATAGCTGTTAATGAAACAGCGGTAAATCTTTACGGTTACACCAAAGATGAATTGCTTAAGATGAGCGTTAGAGAACTGCGCCCTCCGGATGAGCTTGATGAGCAATTGCAGATTTTTAGGGAGGAGTTGGTGGATTCGACAGACCTGCGTATAGTACGGCAGGTTAAAAAGGATGGGACGATATTTTTCGTTCAGCTGATAGCTCATGATATTGTGTTCGAAGGAAGGCCCGTGAGGCTTTCATTAACTACAGACGTTACTGAAAGCTTAAAAGCCGAAGAGTTGCTCAGGAAATCAGAAGCTAACCTTAAAACCATTATGGATACCACCGACACCGCATACGCCCTGTTGGACGAAAATCTTAATGTAATGGCTTTTAACCAGATGGCTATTAAATTTGTAAACAGCCAGTATAACCATAACCCATCGAAGGGGGACAGCCTTGCAGATTATTTCCCAACGGAAAGGTTTCCGCAATTTATAAATTATGCCGGCGAAGTATTAAAAGGGAAAAACATCAGCTACGAGATTAATTATCCGCAAGTGGATGGGTCGGTACTTTGGTTTTACACCAGGCTGTTCCCGATAACTAACGATAAGAATGAAATATTTGGCTTGATGCTGGCACTATCGGATATAACTGAAAGGAAAAATTCAGAGGATAACCTGAAAGTAGCTTATGAACGGATACAGGACCACATAACCAGTATAAAGGATATGGCCTGGAAACAGTCGCACCTGATACGCAGTCCGTTGGCAAATTTGAAAGGCCTGGCTGCAATGTTAGCTGATAATCCCTCGGACGATGAAATACTTAAATACCTGCAAACTGAGTTGGAGCGATTAGATAGGGTGATTATTGACATGGCCGAAGACGCGTCGATACATGATGACGCCTAATCCTGTAAATCTCTTTAATCCCTAAATCGTGTTATTTAATTGACGCCACCGCCTTCGCCAGTGTCAAATCATCACTATTCACCGCTTCGAAATAAGCATTATCGCCCCATTTAAAACGGGCGGCATTAGCTTTTAGCAGCGTTTTTATGGTTGATTTTGATTGCGCTAATTCGTGCG
>JBDUDE010000062.1:0-5844 GCA_040003105.1 Mucilaginibacter sp.
GCTCAAATTGCGTTTGATACTTCTGAATGCTATTGTTATATAACTTTTTATCATACCGTTAGTTTATTAGTTCACTGGTTTATTAGTTCATTGGTGCGCTGCAGTTCATAGTTGATGGTTCATAGTTCATAGACGAAGCAAGTTTCAACTAATCTCTAATCTCCGGTCTCTAATCACTCGGAACGCAGACTATCCACCGGGTTATTCAGTGCTGCTTTTATCGATTGAAAGCTGATAGTAACGAATGCTATTAATATGGCCCCGCCCCCGGCTATTGCAAATAGATACCAGGATATATTGGTACGGTACGCAAAATCCTGCAGCCATTTGCTCATAACATACCAGGCTACCGGCGTAGCTATCAATATCGATATCAGCACCAGTTTAATAAAATCCATCGATAGCATACCTACGATATTTGATACCGTTGCACCGAGCACTTTTCTCACACCTATTTCTTTATTTCGTTGCTCTGCTGCATAAGCAGCCAGGCCAAACAGGCCTAAGCACGCAATAGTAATAGCAAGCGATGTGAAGCTGACAAACAAGGTACCTATGCGCTGCTCTGAACGATAAGTAGCATCAAACTGCTCATCCATAAATGAGTAGGTAAACCGCTGGTTAGGTGATACCGATTTCCATTTGCTTTCAATTTGGGCCATCAATCCGGTGAGATCTGATGTATGGATACGGGCGCTGATGGCGCCATTGTCAGGAGTGTAGGATAACACCAGCGGGCCGATGGCATCTTTAAGCGATTCGAAGTGAAAATCCTTCATTATACCAACAACGTGGTATTCCTGCAAGCCATAGCTAAACCGGTACACATTTTTGTTGATTGGGTCTTTAAACCCGTATTTCTTAATAAAAGCTTCGTTTACAATCACAGCAGCGGTATCGGTAGCCATCTCTTTCGAAAAGTTACGGCCGGCAACCATTTTAATATCCATCGTGCTGATATAATCCTCATCTACCGGCCAAAACTCGGTCAGCATATCCTGTTTGATGTCGATTTTTTTACTAGGGAAAAGTCCGGTTTTAGTGCGGTCGTCGCCTGTTGGGGTGAAGCCGGTCAAGGTGGTGTTTACTATGCCGGGCAGCTGCTTAAGTTCCTGTTTTAAAACCTTGGCTTGGTTGCCCAATAAATTGGTGTTTTTAATTACCAGTACCTGGCTCCTGTCGAACCCAAGGCTTTTATTGTGGATGTAGTTTAACTGGTTATAAATTACCAGCGTGGCCACTATTAAAAATATGGAGATGGAGAACTGGAAGACCACCAAAAAGCTGCGCAGGAAACCGCCTTTAAAGCCTGCAGATATTTTCCCCTTCAATACATCGATAGGCTGGAACGCCGATAAGAAAAATGCGGGATACGAACCCGCCAAAAAGCCTATTACAAGTACAACAACTATTAATGATGGCATCAACCAGCTCATGGACTGCGGCGTAATTGCCAGGTGCTTATCGGCAAGCTGGTTAAACAGCGGTAAAAATAACATGGCTAAAACCACCGCAATAATGGTTGAAACCAGGGTTACTAAAATTGATTCGGTTAAAAATTGGGCAACTAAATACTTACGGGCCGAACCCAGAACCTTCCTCACCCCCACCTCGCGCGCACGGTTTGATGAACGGGCTGTCGACAGGTTCATGAAATTAACACAGGCTATCAGCAATATAAATATGGCAACTACCGAAAATATGTACACGTATTGCATCCGCCCGTTTTGTGCGAGGGAATATTGGGCATCGTCCTTTAAATGGATATCACGCAAAGGCTTTAAATAGGTATGAAAGTAATTGCCATCCTTGCCCCAGGTTGCCTGCGAAAAGGCGTGCTTTAACTCGATATCGGTAATTTGTTTTTCCAGTTTTTTTACGTCGGTACCCGGTTTTAATAACAAATAGTTATGCAAACCGCTGTAGCCCCAGCCCTGCACTTTGCTTTCGGGCAGGGTGTTGAACGATAAAAAGAAATCATAATTAAAGTGTGATTGCGACGGCACATCTTTTATTACACCGGTAATTTTATAAATGGATGTATCATTAAATGTTAAGGTTTTGCCTACAACATTTACTGCGTTAAAATACTTCCTTGCAGTGCTTTCTGTAATAACGGCCGAGTGGGGTTCGTTCAGCGCTGTAGATGGACTGCCGTCAATCATTGGCAGTGTAAACACACTAAAAAGGCTCGTTTCGGTGTAAATCACATTTTTTTCCTGTATGTTTTCGTTCCCCTTTTTCACCCGAAATTTTTGAGGCGATATAAACAGGCCGCTGGCATCAACCAATTTTACCGAGTTCTCAATTCCGGGCAGGTTGTCTTTAATTGCGACCAGCAACGGTGCTTCCGAGGTTGCATAAACACCCGCATTACCATTTAATTTAGCATCAAGGGTTATGCGGTAAATACGGTCGGATTTGGTGTTGTAGCGGTCGTAACTTAGCTCATCAACCACATAGAACACAATCAGCAAACAAGTAGCCAACCCTACCGATAAGCCTAAAACATTCAGTAACGTGAACCCTTTGTTTTTTAACAAAGACCGGTAAGCGGTTTTAAGGTAATTTCGTATCATGGTATTTATGCTTAATAATTAATTGTTCATCGCTTCAATTTTTTATGTAGTTTTTAAACATGATACAAATGTTAAAAGTTAGCGTTACAACCGGTTCAGGCACTCTTAGCTTCTAATGAAAAAACCAAATAAACAAGTCCAATTGGTTCATTATTAATATTTTAACAAATAACATAACCCTGCAAAAAGGGCAACACTCAAGCTACCCCTCCATTTAGGAGGGGATAGCAGAGGCACTTTATTAACTTATATAAACTTTCTTTGTGACCGGTTAGGTAAACCAGTTCATTATATCATAATGTTTTCCATTACGCTTTGTCCATCCAATAAACGGATGATACGGTGGCTGTAACGGGCATCATGCTCAGAGTGTGTTACCATTATAATAGTAGTACCCTGTTCGTTAAGGTCGGTTAGTAGTTCCATCACATCGTTACCATTGCTCGAGTCCAGGTTACCGGTGGGCTCATCCGCAAGTATCAGTTTTGGCTTATTTACCACTGCACGGGCTATTGCCACACGCTGTTGCTGACCGCCCGATAATTGTTGCGGATAGTGATTGCGGCGGTGCATAATCTGCATTTTGTCCAGCACTTCTTCTACCCTCTTTACACGCTCGGCCGATGGAACGCCGGTGTAAATTAACGGAAGCTCAACGTTTTCAAATACAGTCAGCTCGTCGATAAGGTTAAAGCTCTGGAACACGAAGCCGATGTTGTGCTTGCGTAAATCAGCTCTTTTGCGCTCAGTAAAATGAGCTACCTCGATGCCATTGAAAACATAGCTGCCTTCATCCGGATCGTCAAGCATGCCCAAAATGTTAAGCAAAGTTGATTTGCCACAGCCCGAAGGGCCCATGATGGCAACAAATTCGCCGGTTTTAATTTCGATTGACAGTTTGTTCAAAGCGATTGTTTCAACCTCTTCGGTGCGATAAAACTTCTCCAGGTCGGTGATTTTTATCATGGTGCTGCCGTCACCTACTCCATTTTTGCTCATATAAGTTTAATTTTATTTTATGTGTAGTTTAAATTAATTAATTGCCTTTATTTATTGATTATCTTAATGTTACGCTTTAGTCTTACTTTTTATTCTTGACTCTTAGCTCTACTTCTTCAATATCAATTCCTGATTATCGCCATAAGTTTCGTAACTCGAGGTGATAACTTTATCGCCCGGCTGTAAACCCGATGTCAGCTCAAAGTAATCAGGGCTCTGGCGGTTTATCTGTATATCAACCTTGTAAGCTTTTTTACCATCAGCACTTACTTTAAATATCCAGTTACCTCCGGTTTGCTGGAAAAAGCCGCCTTTAGGCAATAACAGCGCCGTTGTTTGCTCGCTTAAGTTAAGATATACCTGCAAGGTTTGCCCTTTTCTTATACCTGTAGGTGTTTCGCCTGTAAATGCCATATCAACATTAAACTGTCCGTTCACCACGTTCGAAAATACTTTTTTAACAACCATGTAATAGGTTTTTCCTGCAAAATCAAAATGCGCCTTTAAACCGGTGAAAACCCTTGATAAATAATGCTCTTCAATTCCGCATCTTACCTTAAAACCCGATAAGACGTCCAATTGTCCCAAATGTTCCCCTTTATTTTTATTTTGTCCTATTTCCGCATCAAAGTTGGTTAATTGGCCATCTCGTGGCGCTACTAATGTAAGGGCGCTTACTTTTTTACGCAATAAATCAAGGGTTGCCTTCATCTGGGCGTTTTGCTCTCTTGTCTGGATATCCTGCTGTTTAACCATCAAGGTATCCTGCTCCAATATTTGCCTGGCTAATTTTCTCCGGCTCATTTGGTAATTATATTGGTTGGTTGCAGTTTGCATTTCCTGCGAGCCGATTGCCTTTTTTGCATAAAGGTCTTTATCGACCTTATATATTCTTTCGGCCTCCCTGAATTGCACATCAACATCGGCCATCGAATTTAATTTCTGGATGGTAGCCTGCTGGGTTTGTGAGTGCGATATCTGCATTTGTGTTTGGTTACCATATACAATTGATTCCTGTCCGGCCAATTGCAATTCAAGGTCGGTATTTGATAACTTTAAAATCGGGGCTCCCGCTTTTAACTTTGCGCCGTCTTCTGCATATTTTTCCTCCACGCGGCCACCATCAGATGCATCAAGGTAAATAGTAGTGAGCGGCATTACCACGCCATTAACAGGGATAAACTCCTGGAAAGGGCCTTTTTTAATTTCGCTTATAGTTATACGTTCGGTATCAACATCAAGCTTACTTTTGCCCGATGTAAAATAAATGCTTCCGCCTATTAACAATACAATGCCCGTTATACCGGCAATAGTTAGTATCCGTTTGGTATTCCAGGTCTTTTTTTCAATTACTCTGTCCACTGTTTAATAATTTATATTTTGTTATTAGTTACAAAAGAATATGCCACAAATTAAATAGCTGTTTATCAGTATTTTAAAGCTTAAATACAATGTACGGGCGTACGCTTCTGTTACAGCAAGTGTACGTTTATGATACAATACATTTAAGGGGGTTTACCGTTTAATTACGGTTCAATTGCCCATAGTTGATGGTTCGTGGTTCATAGTTAATGATTTATGTTTAATAATAAGGAGTTTTTAATATTTAGCATAAAAATTGTTGATAAGGAGCTTATTAGAAACGGTTGATGTTTTATTATAAGAAAGCTCTATTAAAATTATAAAGATTTGTTGATTAAATAATAATTGTGTTATAATTGGTGAATATGTGAATGGTTGGCTATGAACCATGAACTATCGACCATGAACTTATAAATAATGATACTAAAAAAGGCTAACGTACTAATTGTTGATGACGACCCCGATGTGCTTACGGCAGTAAAGCTGCTGCTTAAGACCGAAGCGCAGGAGATTATTACCGAAAAGAACCCGGAAAACCTGAACTGGCTGCTGCAACGCAACCAGGTTGACCTGGTTTTGCTGGATATGAATTTTAACAGCGCCATCAATACCGGTAACGAAGGTCTGTACTGGCTCCGCAAAATAAAAGAGTGGAAGCCTGCCGTTTGCGTCATAATGATTACCGCTTATGGCGATATCGACCTCGCCGTTCGTTCGTTAAAAGAAGGCGCCAATGATTTTATCGTGAAGCCATGGCATAACGAAAAGCTGATTGATACCATTAAAGACCTGCTGGATAAAAGAGAAGGAGTAAAAAGTACCAGTGTTGCTCTAAAAGGAAAAGCTGGCACAACTTCTATTCTTGGGGAGTCGGATGTGATGCTTGATATCTTTCATAAAGTAA
>JBDUDE010000867.1:0-5839 GCA_040003105.1 Mucilaginibacter sp.
GTTATGATGGCTATAAGTTTAAAATATTTAAGCACGAAGTAAACGACACAACTTCGCTTGATGATGATTACATAGTTAGTATTACCGCCGGGCCGCAGAACAAACTTTGGATTGAAACCCGCAACGGTTTTAATATCTACGACCCGGTTACCGAAAAGTTCAGTCATGATATAAACGGGTTTTTGCGCTCGATAGCCATCCCCAACAAGTGGTTAATGACTGCGATAAAAAAAGACCGCCAGGGCAACTTCTGGTTTTTGAATACCGCATTGGGATTGTATAAGTACAATGCCATAACAAAGAAGACTATCCATTTAGCACACGTTGCCGGCGACACTTCAACTATCAGTACTAATGCCGTATCAGATTTGGCGCAGGACTCGCAGGGGAATTTTTGGCTGACCTACCGCAGCGGGGTGCTGGAGCGTATGGACCCTAAAACATTAAGGGTGACCTACCGGTCGCGCCTGTTTGACAAAGCGCCCGGCGAACAAAACTCATCCTACAAAATTTTTATCGATAACCAGGACGATATATGGGCCTATGTGCCAACCTACTCGGCCGGGGTGTATTTTGTAAACGTTAAAAAAGGAATTTTTAAGCATATTGATAAAGGGAACGATGCCAGCCACCTGAACACCAACGTGGTAAGCAGCGTAATCCAGGACGATAAAAATCGCATATGGATAGCTACCGACCACGGCGGCATAAACCTGCTGAACAAGCAGGACTTTAAAATGCAATACCTGCTAAACCGGGAGGACGATGCAAAAACTGTGGGTCAAAACAGCATTACCCTACTGTATAAAGATAACAGCGGTATTGTATGGGCAGGGACTTACAAAAAAGGGGTTGGGTATTACCACGAAAGCATTATCAAGTTCCCGCTGTACACCCATCATTTGGCCGACCCGGTATCAGACCAGCGAAGCCTGAGCTTTAGCGACATCAACAGTTTTACCGAGGACGCTAAGGGGAACATCTGGATAGGCACTAATGGCGGCGGCCTTATTTATTTCGATAGGAAAAACAACACGTTTAAAACCTACCTGCACAATGCAGGTGATAACAATAGCTTAGCCAACAACGTTGTGGTTTGCACATTTATTGACCATGAGCAAAAGCTATGGATTGGCACCTACTTTGGCGGCCTCGACTGTTTTGACGGTAAAACATTTAAGCATTATAAACATATTGAAGGGCAGCCGGGAAGCATATCAGATGACAGGATTTGTGCTATTACTGAAAATGCTGCGCACCAATTGCTTGTAGGAACATTATCGGCAGGTTTTAACGTACTCGATAGCAAAACGCAAACCTTTACCCATTACATATACAACCAGCGCGAGAATGCAATCCATTCAAATTACATCAGTAAGATATTGGAAGACCGACGCCGGAACGTTTGGGTGGTAACTGCTTACGGCGTTGACGTTTTGCTGAAGAAAACCAACCAGTTTGTGCATTTTATTCACGATGGGGCAAATCCGAACAGTATTATCAATAACAGCACCAATAATATTTTTGAGGATACAGAAGGCCTTATCTGGGTAAGCACCCATGAGGGCATCAGTATTTATAATTATAAAACAGGCAAATTTACCAACATAGGCAAACGGGACGGCCTGCCTGATAATACGGTGATTGACATGCAGGAGTACGACAGCAATAACGTTTGGGTAAGCACGCCCAACGGCTTGTCGGATATTGTCGTTGACAGGAGTGGCGAGCAACTTAAATTCCGCTTTGTGAATTACAGCGAAACAGAAGGTTTGCAGGGTCGCGAGTTTACCGAAAATTCATCCCTTAAAACCCGTGACGGATTTTTGATGTTTGGCGGGGGCAATGGTTTTAACATGTTTAAGCCGGCAAACCTAAACGGTAATAAAAACAAGCCGAACCTGATTTTTACCGATTTTGACGTGTTTAATCAAAGCGTTAAGGTTGACGAAAAAGTTAATGGCAGGGTGTTATTACCGCAATCTATAACCGATTCAAAGTCGCTCACCCTCAATTACGATGATAATGTTTTTTCGATAGAGTTTGCTGCCCTTAATTACTTTAACCCCGGCAAAGTAAAGTACCAGTATATGATGGAGGGCTTTGACGCGAACTGGATTACCGTCGATAATAAAATACGCAAAGCCCCATACACCAACCTTGATGCCGCCGACTATATTTTTAAAGTACGCGCCACCGATAATGAAAGCTGGGACAACCCCGAGCTTACATTGCATATAAAAATATTGCCGCCGTTTTGGAAAACCACCTGGGCCTATATTTTATACGGCGCTTTAATTTTGGGCTTACTGTTGTACCTGCGCAAGCGGGGTATTGATAAAATACGCCAGCAATTTTCAATCGAGAAGGAGCGCGAAGAGGCCCAACGTATGCATGAGCTTGATTTGATGAAGATAAAGTTCTTTACAAACGTTAGCCATGAGTTCCGTACGCCGTTATCATTGATAATGGCGCCGGTAGATAAGTTGCTGAAGCAAATTAAAGAGCCCGAAACGCAGCGACAGCTATTACTGGTAAACCGCAACGCGCGGCGACTGCTTAACCTGGTAAACCAGTTGCTCGATTTCAGGAAGATGGAATACCAGGAACTGAAGCTGCATGAACGTAACGGCAATATCATCAGTTTTATAAAAGATTTATCGTACGCATTTACCGATGTGGCCGACCAAAAGCACATCCACTTTGTTTTTGATACCGAGTTGGAATCGTTTTATACCGCCTTCGATCATGACAAAATTGAGCGGATAATGTTCAACCTGTTATCAAATGCATATAAATTTACACCCGAAGGCGGGCAGGTGAGCGTTTTGCTGAACCTGGTAAATAAAAAGGAATCCGTTTTGCAACACCTGGAGATACGGGTAATCGATACCGGCATAGGTATTGCCGAAAATAAACGCGACCGCATATTCGACCCGTTTTTTCAGAACGATATACCCGGTTCCATGCTTAACCAGGGTAGCGGCATAGGCCTGTCAATAACCCGTGAGTTTGTAAAGCTGCACAATGGCGAAATTTATGTAGAAAGCGAGTTTAACCAGGGCAGCTGCTTTACGGTTTTGTTGCCTGTAAAGGAGCTTGATATAAATATTTTTAAGGATGGAGCGTTATCGCTTGATCATAACCAGGAGCTTCTGCCTGATATTTCCCACTCAAAAAATGGTGCCAGGGAAAACAGGGACGGAAAGAAACTGACTGTACTATTGGTTGAAGACAATGACGACTTCAGGTTCTATATTAAAGATAACTTAAAAGCTGCGTTTAATATTATTGAGGCCGATAACGGCAAAAAAGGCTGGCAGAAGGCGCTGGCGCAACACCCCAACCTGGTAGTAAGCGACATCAGCATGCCCGAAATGAATGGGATTGATTTGTGCGTAAAAATCAAGAACGACAGCCGCACATCGCACATACCTGTGATACTGCTGACCGCGCTGAACGGTGAAGAGCAGCAATTGCGCGGTCTTGAAATTGGCGCTACCGATTACATGACCAAGCCTTTTAACTTCGAGATACTGCAGTCGAAAATACGGAACATATTGAACCAGCAGGAGCACATGCGCAAAACCTACACCAAGCAGGTGGAGGCCAGCCCGACTGAAGAGTATGTGGAATCGCCGGATGAACTGTTTATTAAGAAGGTATTGTTGCTGATTGATACCAATATATCAAATCCCAATTTTTCGGTTGAAGAATTGAGCAGCGAGGTGTTTGTGAGCCGCTACACCCTCTACAAAAAAATACTGGCCATGACGGGTAAAACGCCTAACGAACTGGTACGCTCCATGCGCCTCAAACGCGCAGCCCAGTTACTGGAAACAGGGCACCTCACCATATCGCAAATATGCCACAAGGTAGGCTTCAAGAGCCAGAAGTATTTTGTAAAAACCTTTAAAGCGGAGTATAATACGATACCTTCAAGGTATACGAGTGAGGTGGTTGGTGAGTAGGGCTATTCAATAGTTAGGAGAACCCCAGCGGGGTTCAAGGTCGGTAGAAAATCCAAAACGCAGATTTTTAGCGTGCCGTTAGGTACGTAACATTAGCGAAGTGGCGTACCTAACGGCACGCTATAGGGGGAATGTTTTTCCTACCGACGTTTTGCACCTGACGGCGCATAGAAATCAGCGGGCATTCAAACTTTATCGTGAAGATTTTCGCTACCATCTATTCAATATAACTTTCCAATATTTTAAAGCCACCGGTAGTCACCAGTTCAACCTTCTCCATTATCTTAGGCAGCAAAATGCAATCCCCCATTTTAACAGGGTATTCAGCATCTGCTGTTTTAACGGTAAAGCTGCCTTCTACACAAACGTAAATCACAAACGAATCGAGCTTACTGTAGTCCTTTGAAGTGTCGGTAGTGAAATCGAGCAGGTTGGTGGTAAAATAAGGGCAGGTTACCAGCTCAACCGTTTTGTTTTTTTCGGGCTGATATTGGGTTTTGTAGTTAGGATAATGCTTATAGTCAATCGCAGCCAGCGCTTCTTCTGTGTGTAGCTCGCGCTTGTTGCCTTTATCGTCAACCCGGTCGAAATCGTAAATACGATAGGTGATATCCGATGTTTGCTGAATTTCGGCAATCAGCAAACCTTTGCCAATTGTATGCACACGGCCAGCGGGTAAAAAGAAGACATCGCCGGCGTTTGCATTTTCCTTATTCAGGATGTCCATTAAATGGCCGCTGTTAAATTTATCCAGGTATTCCTGCTCGTTTAGTTCTTTATTAAAACCGGCTATTAAGGTTGAGCCCGGGTCCGATTCTATCACATACCACATTTCGGTTTTGCCGAATGAATTGTGGCGTTTTTTTGCCAGTTCGTCGTTAGGGTGCACCTGCACCGACAAATCTTCCTTAGCATCGATAAACTTTATCAGCAGCGGGAATATATTGCCAAAATGAGCGTATACCTTTTCGCCAACCAGTTCGCCTTTAAATTGCTCTAGCAAATCAGCAAGTGATTCGCCATCCAGCGCACCGCCGTTCACCACAGATACATCCGATTTAACGCCTGATATTTCCCAGGTTTCGCCGCAGTTGGGTAACGAGCCAAAATCTTTGTGCAGGTAGGTCTTAATTTTCTGACCGCCCCAAATTTTGTCTTTAAAAATGGTTTTGAATTTTAAGGGATATAATGCTGACATGGGTAAAATGTTTAAGCCGCTAAGTTAGCGCTTTGAGGGGGCATAAAACAAGGCTTTTCTGAAAATCAAGGTTATCAGCAAAGCGTGTAGATAAATTGAAGCCGCCCGGGCTTACTTGTTAAATATTTTATGCGCTAGCATGTTTTGAATTGCTGCAATAAGCTTTTGCAGATGGGTATCTCTTAATTCCCAAATTAATTCATAATCTATGCCGAAGTATTGATGAACGATGCGGTTTCTGAACCCACGGATTCTAAACCAATCGATGGAATTATTTTCGTCTTTAAATTTCTGTGGCAAACGATTAGCGGCCTCGCCAATAATTTCAAAGTTACGAATAACAGCATCTATGGTTTTACTATCTGCTATAAATTCTTCGTAGGTGAGATTTTCAGTGTATTTGAATATTTTCCCGGCGCTGTCTAAAATATCCCCCAATAATAGTTTCGGATCGCGGTCAGACATAAACTATTTCAGGCTCTATAACTCGAAGATATTTTTCTTGTACCCCGTTTTTTGAAACCAGGTCCACTTTTCTTTTAAGTATAGTTTCAAGCTCATTTGCCAAATCGATAAACTCCATACCTACCCGCCGGCTAAATGTTACAATAATGTCGATGTCACTGTCGTCGGTGTAATCGTCCCGCACTATCGAGCCGAATAAACCTAT
>JBDUDE010000160.1:0-1760 GCA_040003105.1 Mucilaginibacter sp.
TACTTGTTGAACGGCCGGCGTTAACCGTTTTGGCACTTATGGTAATAGCTTCGTTACTTAAAAACTTCATTGCCTGCTCACGGCCTGTCAATGGTTCGAAACCGGGAAAGTAGAAACGGCCCTCAAGGCTTAAAAATTCTTTATAAGTGCCAAGGGTCGAAATTGTTAATGAATGATTAAACAATTCGTCAGTAGCCAGGATGATTTTCTTTCCGTTAAACGGGTCCTTACTTGGGGCCACCCTCTTGTCGCCTTCAGGACTCCTAAAATCAGTTAAGTTTTCTTTATCTGGCTCCGGGTGCTGGATGCCCAGGTTAATCAATAGTCTAAACTTACCTTCAGCATCAACACGCCACAGCGAAAAATAATCGCCATAAACTTTGTCGTCATCGCCTTTCCCGTTTTGATAAACATACGGTCCTGCGGTAAAGGCAAGGTCGCCATTGCCCGATATGCGGGCAAAATTCGGGGTCGAGCTTAATGAGCCGGACTGTTTATCTATATTGTTGTAAAATTCAGCAATATTAACCGCATCCGGTTTAAAAACGATGCCTTCAGGGTCAGCAACAGCCAAAAAACCACCTTTTATGCCTTTGCGTTCAATCAACTTATTAAAGCTTTTTTCGGCTTCGATAACTTTGTTTACATCAACAGGCTCGGCCGGTTGTGCAATTGAAATTTTATTAAAGCCAATTAAAATAATGGCTGCGAGTACTATTTTTTTCATTGTTGTATGCAGATAATATGGGGCAAATTTATAATAATTTATCAGGCGGCATTTATTAAACCATATCTTACCTCTTCGAATAATAAATTTTGCTGCCTGTTAACGGACATGTAACGCAATTTTTTGAATTAAATTTTATTCCAGCTTGTACCTTCTTTACTATCATTTAACTGGAAGCCTATTTGCTGCAGGCCGTTTCGTATTTTGTCAGACGTTGCATAATCATGGCTGGCCTTTGCTTCGTTCCTTATTGAAACCACCAGGCCCATTAATTTTGGCAAATCATCGTTAGCGGCCTGTTCGTTCTTCAATCCAAGCACATCAAGTACAAAAGTATTCATCAAATGTTTTAGCTGATTTAAATTTTCAGCATCAATTTTCATTTTACCATCATGTACCGAATTGATAACGCGCGATGCTTCGAAAAGTTCGGCAATTAATACCGGGCTGTTAAAATCATCATTCATGGCATCGTAGCAACGCTGCAGCAATGGCTGTATTTCAACTTCAGTAGTTGCCGATGCTTTTAAACCGCCAAGCAGGCCAAAGGCATTCATCAGGCGTTTAAAGCCCTTTTCGGATGCCTCCATAGCCTCATTACCAAAATCGAGCGTACTGCGATAGTGTGCCTGCAGCATAAAAAACCGCACCGTCATAGGGCTGTACCCCTTTTTAAGGATGTTGTTATTGCCCGAAATAAGCTCATGCGGTAAAAAGCTGTTACCCAACGATTTCGACATCTTTCTTCCCTGCTTGTCGCGAACAATTCCTGTGAGATAAACATTGGTAAAAGGTTTTTCTTTCTTGTACTCATAACCAGCAATAATCATCCGGGCTACCCAAAAAAATAAAATTTCGGGCGCTGTGATTAAATCATTGGTGGGATAATAATAATTGATGTCTTTATTATCAGGATTTTTAAAACCATCAAAAACAGAAATAGGCCAAAGCCATGAAGAAAACCATGTGTCAACAACATCTTCCTCCTGTTTTAAATTTTGAATATCGAACGAAGAATTTTGAATTTTGAATT
>JBDUDE010000070.1:0-5834 GCA_040003105.1 Mucilaginibacter sp.
GTACGACCGCGTCGGGGTTTGCTTTAGCCACTGTATTGGCCTTCGCCATGCCTGATACGCCACCACCGCAACCCAGGCCCCACAGCGGTGAGCGGTTTACGTGGGGATTGAGCCGCATTTTATTAATGATCATCCCGTCCAAACTTGGTGTAGCCAGCCCTGTGGTTGATACAAAAAGTATATCGGTAATATCCTCTTTGCTGATGCCTGCTTTTGCTATACAATCTTCGGTGGCCTGTACCGAATAATCAAGAGCTATTTGTATGTATTCGTTATTTCTTTCCTCAAAAGTGTTCGGTTTGGAGTAATAACTAAGCGGTTTACAAAAATTGCGGTATTTAATTTCGGTGTTGTCGAAAGCAAAAATCAACCGGTTTGCCTCGGGGAAATTCTTCGAAAACATATCCAACGCCTGCTGTTTCGCGTCATTTTGGTCGGTTTTGTATGGTAAATCAATTTTTGAAACTGCTGCTATAAAGGGCATAATTGTTTATGAAGATGGTATATAGTATATACGTATCCATTTGCATGCCAGTTGCCTCAAATGCCGATAAATAAGTTACAACTTACAATTACTCGCCAATAACATATCCTATGGTAAAGGCTGCATAACTAAAATTAGCTGCCACAACGTTGTAGCTGCCGGTAAGCTTTATGTGCCCAATCTCGAAACCGGCCCGGCCCATAAAGCCCAGCTTAATGGTGCCGTAACCCGAAATGTAGACGTCTTCGCCGGTATAATCTTCAAAAATATAGTGGCGCGTATAAAGCCCTGCGCCCATGCCAATAAAAGGTTTGACTTTGGTTTTTGAAAAATAGAAGTCGCCCGTTAATATGGTGGAGCCAAAAAACGAAAACAGTTCATCGTCTGATTCGGTCTGGTAACCAAGGAAAGCGCCTTCAAGCCTCAGCCCTGCGACAACATTATCAGTAACGTAATAATGGGGTTCAACCGTAAACATAACACCCGATTTAACGCCAAAACCCTCCGTAGGGATGGCATAACCCGCGTTTAGGTCGGCTTTAAAAGTGCCTTTATGTTGTTGGGCGTGTGTGCATAAAGCGCAGCAAAATAGCGCTGCTATAACAAAGAACTTTTTCATGATTGGTTACGGTTGAAAATTGTGATTGCCTATAAATTTAATAAAATAGTTAAACTATTAACTATCAGACGATAAAATTGTGATAATGTAACAGACCATAAAAAACCCGCGAAGTTTAATAGCATCGCGGGTAAATAACATGTTTTAAATATCAATTGCTTATTACTTCACTAATACGGCAAATTTATTTTCATAATCCATCAATTGAGCTTTTATCTTTTTGCTCAGCTCCGCTTCGCCGTTGTTTTTGGTGGTTTCGGCCATGCCGTTTAACAGCTGCACACCAATTTGAACGGTGCGCTGGTCAAGCCCTGCATTGTTGTCCTTTAACAATTGATAATTGTAATCCAACTGGTCGGTTATAAAATCAAAAACACTTTTTACGTATTTGGTACCCAAAGCTTTGTCGCCAACATTGTACGCTGTTTCTCCGAGGAAAAATTTGTGAGCTGCTGTGTCGATATCCGGGTTGATATCCGGCATTTCCTGGTCAAATTTATGGATGGTATTGAGTGCCAAATCGCGGCGGCCATCTTTAACGAGGCCGGTTGCAAGGTCATTAAATGTGCGTTCGATATTCAGGTAAAATTGAGTTAATGCTACGTCATCAAGGTATTTGGCCTTTTTGTAGTTGCCGAACTTAAATTTATTCACCACATTATCGTACATCACCAAACTATTGGTTTTTGAAAGCTGGCTGTTAGGCTCGCTGTTATCAGGCTTAAACGGTATCAGGTGGTAAACAAAGCCTTCCTTGTATAAGTATGACTGCAAACCAAACATATTTTCGGGGCCCATGGTGGTGGTAAAGCATATCGGGCGTTCCCAGTTGTTATGGGCCATTATGTCAATCATCGCCAGGTTGTCTTTGGTTACATAGTTGCCGGAGAATTTCCACTCCATCATATCGGCCAGTTTGCCTTTTTGTTCCGGCGCTATTACATTGTTTTTGAGTACGTCGTTAGCATTAACAGTTAACTTAAAGTTTTTGGTTGGCAGGTAGTTTAGCACATCGCCGCTCTGGAAAGTCGCCTTCGCCCGGCTATCTTCTGATGTGATAAAGTCGAATATTTCTTTTACATCAACTGAACCCGGTATTTTGGCATCATTATAATAAATTACATCGCGCGTTCCCGCTTTGTACTTTTCAAATGGCAGGGTAACAGGCAAAGGTGCCGACTGGTTCATTTTTTTCTGCATCTGGTGTATATACCAGTCGCCACTAAACAAACTCATACAAACAATGCGTACATCGGGCCGTATGCCTTCCACTTCCTGGTCGTACCATAACGAGTAGGTGTCATTGTCTCCGTTTGTAAACAGAATAGCATTTTTAGGGCACGATATTAAATAGTTATAGGCCATATCGTGCGGGATGGTTTTGGTCGAACGGTCGTGTCCTCCCCACTCTTTAAAAGCCAGCAAAACCGGCACAGCCAGCATGCAGATGGCAAATGACCCGATAGTCGCGACCCTTAAACTTAATTTCTTACGGGCAAACTCTATAAGGGCAATTACGCCCAGGCCAATCCATATAGCAAACGCGTAAAACGATCCCACATACGAGTAATCGCGTTCGCGGGGCTGTATGCCATTTTGATTAACATACAACACTATGGCAATACCCGTAAAAAAGAAAAGCAGGGCAATAACCAGTGCGTCGCGTTTGCTGCGTTTAAAGTGATAGGCCGCGCCAAGCAGGCCAAGTATAAATGGCAGGGCATATAAAGGTGCATAATTTGTGCCCTGGGTTATTGATTTTGGCAGATGCTTGCCTCCGTCAAAAATTCCGCTTGTCCAATTGCCGTTTGCTGCCACAGAACTTGCCTGGCCGTCAAACTGGTTGTACCTGCCAACAAAGTTCCAGAGGAAATAGCGGAAATACATCTGGTAAATTTGCCAGCTAAACATCCATTTAAGGTTGTCGCTAAATTTTGGCGTCTGCCCTTCGCCCAATTGCAGCCACTGCTTATAAAACTGCTGATTCTGCGCAAAGTAGGGGTCGGATTCGGTGCTCCACATGCGGGGTAAAACGCTGGTATGGTCGTACACATAATCCTGTTTCTTACCCGAGCTTTCGTATTTGGTTTTTCCTTTTTGGTAGATGTTGCCGCCTTCTTTTTCGTCAATAATTTTAGCATCGAAGTAAGGACCTGTTAATAGCGGCGTTTCACCATATTGAATGCGGTTTAGATAGCTGTAAAGCGTAAAAGCATTATCAGGGTGCGAGTTATTTAAATCGGTATTGGCAGAGGCCCTTATGGGGATGTAAACAAATGAGCTGTAGCCGAAATAGATAAAGGCAATACAAACCAACGCCAGGTTTAGCATCGGCTTTTTCCTGCGGATACTATACCAAATACCACCTGCTATTGCAGCAATAAGCAGGAAACCAAATACTGCCGCCCCGCTGCCGAAGCCCATGCCAAGCGAGTTTACAAAAAAGAAATCGGTCCATGCAGCAAAGTATACGGTATAGCCGCGGATACCAAACTGAACCAAACCTAATATTACGATACTTACCAGGAACGCTATTACTCCACGGCTTACGGTAATGTTGTTATACCTGCGAAAATAATAAACCATTGCCAGTGCCGGTATGGTTAACAGGTTTAACAAATGTATACCAATAGAAAGCCCGACTATATAGGCTATCAGCACTATCCATTTGTCCGCGCCGCCTTCGTCGGCATTGGCATCCCATTTCAGTATAGCCCAAAAAACGATGGCGGTACACAATGACGAGAGTGCGAACACAATGGTTTCTACAGCCGAAAACCAGAAGGTGTCGGTGTATGTAAAGGCCAGCGCACCAACAAGGCCCGCAGCCATAATCATATACAAGTGCGGCTTCCCGGTCTCTTCCCCCCTCTTTACCAGCAACTTTTTGGCCAATGCGGTTATCGTCCAAAATAAAAACATTATGGTTGCCCCGCTTGCCAATGCCGACATGAGATTGGTAAAGTAAGGCACCTTTGCATTGTTACCGAATGACAGCAGTGAAAAAGCCTTCCCCAGCATTGCAAACAACGGGTAGCCCGGCTGGTGCGACACCTGCAGCCGGTAAGCACACGAAATAAATTCGCCGCAATCCCAGAAGCTAACAGATGGCTCCAAAGTTAGGATGTAGGTTGCTGATGCTATTGCAAAGCAGAGCCAGCCTAAAAGGTTGTTGATTTTTTTGTAATGCATGGGTGAGGTGTAAAGTGGTTTCAAATTTTAGTTGATTGAGTTGGGTTAAGTTGACTAAGTTGATTAGGTTTTAACCCGATCATCATTCAATATCCACCCTAATTTCAATGTATTTTTTTGATGCGCATTAAAATTTAACACCTGTTAACATACTTTAACAAAATCCGGAGGGAATTTAACATTTCGGAAGCCGGAGTTTATTTTTTCATGGATTACTGAAATACAAATAGTTAGGGACTATTTTAAATAAATTTTTATAATTTTACTTACCTATCAATAAAAACGTCATGAAAAAAATCATCACCACCATTGTGTGCCTGGCTGCACTTGTAAGCCTGGCCAACGCGCAAACCTGCGACCAGTTTATTAGTAACGGGAACGGCAAAAAAGTTGTTTATTCCAATATAGATGCTAAAGGCAATAAGCAAGGGAACGTAAGTTATTCATCGGTAAAAAAGGATGGTTCAACCCTCAGTTATCATAACGAGGTAACGGACAAAAACGGAAAAGCCCTCGGTACCGCCGACTTTGACGTTAGCTGCAATGGTTCCGCGCTTAAAATAGATATGAAATCTTTTATCCCAGCCACATCAGCAAAACAATTTAATGGCATGCAAATGCAGGGCGATGGCAAATACCTTACCTACCCTCTTAATCTTAAGGTTGGTGATAAGCTTGAGGACGGTGATGCTACCATAACTGTGATGAATAACGGCAGTAAATTCTCTGAAATACAAATAGCGATGACAAATAGAACTGTTGAAGCGGCCGAACAGGTGCAGACACCAGCCGGTACGTTTGATTGCTTTAAAATATCCTACGAATCGCTATTTAAAGCCAAAATAATGGGGATTGGGATACCGATAAATTTAAAAGTTACTGAATGGTTTTCGCCAAAGTTAGGGCGTTTTGTAAAATCAGAAACCTATCGAAAAGATAAGCTTGTGGGCAGCATGATGCTTGAATCAATTAATTAAGCCTGTTTTTTTGCGGGTTCCTGTTGATTAAGCTGCTCAATTTTAGCGTCGATAAGTTGAGCTGATTGTTTAAGTTTATGGAAATAAGGGTTTGTCTGGTGATCGTTTCCGGTCATGGTTAAATGAGTAAGAATTTCGGCTATTCTTTCTTTTGATCGCTGGAATTTGTTTAAATCGGCCATAAACCAAATTATTTGATTAGCCCTTTTACGTAGACGGTTGCGCAACTGTTCGAAAAGTTTCTCCACAAAACCATATTTATTAACATTGTTACATATTTGTTACAATTGATAGCCATAAATGCAAAAAGCCGGCATGCTTTACCGACTTTTTGACCCATTAAATGTTTTTAATCCTGTGCTTATTCGTTTTCAATAGCCGAAAAAGCCTCCAGCAAAACATTCCATTTGTGGTTTTTGTCAAGTTCCCAAATGCGAACATAATTGTAATTGCTCAATATGCTGCCCTTTTTAATTCGTGCTTTACCATAGGTATAAGCCAAATCGTTACTTGTTGAACGGCCGGCGTTAACCGTTTTGGCACTTATGGTAATAGCTTCGTT
>JBDUDE010000147.1:0-1756 GCA_040003105.1 Mucilaginibacter sp.
CGAAGCGCGTATTAAGGTGCCCGCGTTCCAGGGCAGCTGGCCGGCATTCTGGATGTTAGGCAATAACATTAACAGCCCTGGTGTTGGCTGGCCTAACTGCGGCGAGATTGATATTTTGGAGCAGGTAAACACCAGCAGCACCATTTTGGGCACCATGCACTGGAATGGCGGCAGCGGCCACGTACAATACGGCAGCAGTACCACCACAACCCTTGCTGATTACCACGTGTACGCCGTTGAGTGGGATACCAACAGCATAAAATGGTTTGTAGATAATACCTTGTATGTAACCGGTAATATCCAAAATAACATTAATAACACCGGCGCATTCCATAATCCTTTCTACATCATTCTCAACCTTGCAGTAGGCGGCGATTTGCCGGGAAACACCATCAACAACGGCGCCTTACCTGCAAACATGCTGGTTGATTATGTACGTGTTTACACCGCTTCGGGCACTACCACAGGTCCGCCAATCGGCCAAACCATCACCCTGAAAGGCTTCAACAATCAATATGTAAGCGGCGAAAACGGCACACAAGCCATGAACTGTAACCGCCCTACCGCAAGCGCATGGGAGCAGTTTTTGGTGGTTGATGGCGGTGCCGGCAAAATTGAGCTGAAAAGCATGGGCAAATTTGTATCAAGCGAAAACGGCACACAGGCGATTACCTGTAACCGCGCAACAGCCGGCGACTGGGAGAAATTTACCTGGGGCACCAACGCGGATGGTACCATAACCCTGCAGGGCAACAACGGCAAATTTGTTTCATCCGAAAATGGCACGCAACCCATGACCTGTAACCGCGCAACGGCCTCGGGCTGGGAAGCGTTTAAGGTGAACCAGTAAAATAATAGTGATTAGAGATTGGAGGTTAGTGATTAGTTTTACCTAACCTTCAGTCTCTAATCACTAATCAACTATATCAATAGTATTTATTACATTAGGGCACCAATATATAAACATGAGAAAAATATTATTTAATATGATTGCAGTCGCGGGGGCTTTATTAACGCTTGGGGTTTTCGTAAGCTCGTGTTCAAAAAGTGGTACCACCGGGAAAACTATAACGGCAATGCCAGTCGATAAACCAAAACCAAAAGACCCGGTAACCTATAGTTTAATTTGGTCGGACGAGTTTGACAGCACGGCCGTTAAAACAAAAAACTGGAATTTTGAGACCGGCAATCTCGGCGTAAACAACGAGAAAGAATACTACCAGGCCGCAAATGCCACCATTGAGGATGGCAACCTTGTTATCGCAGCAAAAAAGGAAAACGTTGGTGGACAGCCCTATACTTCGGCGAGACTGAACTCGCAGGGCAAAGTAACGGCTACCTACGGGCGGATAGAGGCGCGGATTAAGGCACCGCTCGGCGCGGGGTTTTGGCCGGCCTTTTGGATGCTGGGCGCAAACATAACTACGGTTAACTGGCCCAATTGCGGCGAAATTGACATAATGGAACACGTAAACGCCGATAACCTGTTTTATGGCACCATACACTGGAACAGCGGCGGCGGGCATTCGCAGTATGGTTTGAACACCTCAATTGCCACTGCCGGCGATTACCACGTTTATGCCATTGAATGGGATAACAGTGAGATACGATGGTATGTGGATAGTACCCAATATGTAACTGCAAACATTGCCAACAACATTAACAATACAGGCGCTTTTCACCTGCCGTTTTTTATACTGCTCAATTTTGCCGTGGGCGGCGATTTTCCGAACCAGCCAATTAACGACAGCCTATT
>JBDUDE010000784.1:0-1755 GCA_040003105.1 Mucilaginibacter sp.
CAAAGATAACAGAAAAAGTTGCCCGGTTTTTGAAAAAATAAACGACTTTTGCGGCGGCACAAAACGAAGCGTTAATAAATATGTAAAAGGAGATTTTTTATGGAAGAGATGGTTGACCAAATCAGTGTATTGTTGGAGAACGACGACAAGGCCCAGCTACAGGAATATTTGAACAGCCTGAATATATCAGACGTTGAAGAGCTGATAGGTGAACTTCCGGAAAATGGCCCCTTGTTTATCGAAACGCTATCGCTGAACCGCGCGGTAAATGTTTTCCGTATCCTCGATTTCCCTACACAAGAGCGTATAATAAAAAAACTTTCGGGCGAGCGGGTATCCGCGTTGATAAACGAACTACCACCCGATGACCGCACCTCGCTGTTTGCTGAGCTGCATGGCGACGCTGTTCAAAAACTTATCCTGCATTTATCCCCTGCCGACAGGAAAGAAGCATTATCGCTTTTAGGTTACGAGGAAGATTCCGTAGGCAGGTTGATGACGCCGGACTACATCGCCGTAAAAAAAGAGTGGGACGTGGAGCGCGTATTATCTCACATCAGGCGTTATGGCAAAAACTCCGAAACCATTGATGTTATTTATGTGATTGATAAGGGCGGCGTTTTGCTGGATGACATCAGGATACGCGAAATATTGCTGGTTAAGCCCGAGACCAAAGTAAGCGAGCTGATGGACGGCAGACTTATATCGTTAAGCGCCAGCGACCCTCAGGAAGATGCAATTAACGTTTTCAGAATGAACAACCGTACGGCGCTGCCCGTGGTTGACAGTGAAAATATTTTGCTGGGGATTGTTACGGTAGATGATATATTATGGATAGCTAACGAGGAATACACCGAAGATATTCAAAAGATAGGTGGTACCGAAGCTTTAGACGAACCTTATTTAGATATTAACCTGTTCCGCCTGGTAAAAAAGCGGGTAAGCTGGCTGATTGTGCTGTTTTTGGGCGAGATGCTTACCGCCACCGCGATGGGGCATTTTGAACATGCCATTGCCAAAGCGGTAGTGCTGGCTTTATTCGTCCCATTGATAATCTCGAGCGGTGGGAACAGCGGCTCGCAGGCGTCAACCTTAATTATACAGGCAATGGCATTGGGCGAGGTTACGCTCGAAGACTGGTGGCGCGTAATGCGCCGGGAGATATTATCCGGCCTTATGCTGGGCATTACTCTTGGGGTAATAGGCTTTATGCGAATTTATGTATGGACCCTTTTCAGCAATATATACGGCGCCGACTGGATGCTGGTTGGGTTTATAGTGGGTTTTGCGTTAATAGGCGTTGTGCTATGGGGCTCGTTAGCTGGCTCTATGCTGCCGTTAATATTAAAAAAACTGGGTGCCGACCCAGCGACTTCATCTGCCCCATTTGTTGCAACTCTTGTTGATGTGACCGGGCTGATAATATATTTCTCTATCGCCGTGATATTTATGCCCGGAATAAATCATTAATGTGCTATAAACCTTACAATAGCAATATTACGCATAACTATAAACCCCTGCTTGGTTACCAGGCAGGGGTTTCAAATGGTTAGTTTGTTTAGTTAGTTTGTTTCTTTTATATCTCGAACGAGAAATCCTCATCAGCTGTTTTAGCAACTTCCTGGGCTTCGCTGTATTCGTAGCGTTTTTCAACCACTTCCTGGTTGGCTTTAATATACTCGATGGTATCCTTTAAGCCGTCAGCAAATTTTTCAAAATCTTCTTTATATAAAAAAATCTTGTGCTTAATAAAAA
>JBDUDE010000892.1:0-1754 GCA_040003105.1 Mucilaginibacter sp.
ACAGTTAATTCAAATATATGTTTACCGGGTGCAATATCGGCATTAAAGCTATAACGCAGAACTTTTGTTTTAAAATCCCACTCCATCAACACCCACTTGCCGTCAATTTTACCTGTGTATGTTTTTATCCCTGAAAGATTATCGCCCATCCTGAAATATACACCCTTGGCCGCAGCTAAATTAGCACCATCTTTAATATTTACCGGTACAATAGTTGGCGGAACGGTATCTATCTTAATAAAAAAATCGCCGAAGGTATGCGGCTGTGCTTTTATATAACCATTGTCCCAACTACCTACAGCCAACGCACCATCGGTACTCACAATTACAGCCTTATCAGCAAATTTGCCAATGCTGCTGACGGGTTTTATCCAAAGGTCGTAATTATCATGCACGGGAGTAAACCTGTTGTGGATGGCATAAGTAGCCGAAAAAGCACCAGGGCGCCTGGGCAGTACCGCGTAAGTAAAGTTCAAATCATCGTAAAGGTTTCCGGGTTTAATTTGCAACTTAACCTTGTCGCTGTTAAATTCATTTACCTTATCGTAATGAAATAGGTTGCCTGCGGGTTTTAGCACCGGCGCGTTAGCCTCCGCCCTGCCTGATTTTACCTTTAATGTAAGCGTCGATGTGTTTCCCGCCACATCCTTAATAACATAATCCACGTCATGCACTTCGCCATCGTTAAAATCAATGATCCCCCGGTTTATTGACTGCGGGTAAAGCGATATTTTGCTGCCAGGCAATATAAAACACTTTTGCACCCAGCGGCGGGTTTTCATCAGCTCGGGATAATCGATATAAGCGTTTATGGCATGCGTTTGGTCGAAAGCAAAACGCTCAACGGCAAAAGTGTACATAGTTTTGCCGTCAACCTTCAACTCGCACGAGTAAATGCCGTTATGGTTTGGCGATACGCTGGTCATATCGGTAGTGCTTAAGCCGAAACCTATTTGCCCGGTTAAGTTTAATATTTGCGGCTTTGCTAAACGGTAACTTCCGTTGCTGCCGGCAACCGCCAAAAACTGTCGCGGCGTTTTTTCGCTGAACGGGTTGCCATCCAGGTGATAAATACCGATAGAGGTAATCGTCGGCGGTACTTTATCGGGAATAGTTAATCCGAATAACTGCGGGTTAATGGTTTCTTCAGTTTGTGTATCCCTTATCTCGAAATGCAGGTGCGGCCCGGCAGATGCCCCCTCGTTGCCCGACATGGCGATAACGTCGCCCTGGCAAACCAGCATTTGCAACGGGTCGAGCTTAAAATCAACCTCGAAGCTTTGCTGTTTGTACTGCTCATCGCGTATCAGTTTTTCCATTGCCGGGGTGAATGTTTTCACGTGCCCGTAAACCGTGGTATAACCGTTTGGATGTGTTATGTAAATGGCATGACCAAACCCGCTAAATTGCACCCGCAAACGCGATATGTAACCGTCATAAGCTGCATGCACCGGGTAGCCGGTAGTTTGATTGGTTTTAAAATCGAGCCCTGAATGAAAATGTGCGCCGCGCAGCTCACCAAACGAACCGGCGGTTGACGGCGGCAAATCAAGCGGGTAACGAAAAAAGCGTTGCGGGTATTGATGGAGTTGTATCGGGCCTTGCGCCAGCACATTAAAACAATAACAGGAAATTATGAACAGGGTAACGATATACTTTTTACTCATTTATTTTTTGGGATTTATCGCAGCTGTTTATAATTTAAAGGCGCTCAAGAGGGCTTTGCCGTTTCACCGATTTGAGAATGATTGCAC
>JBDUDE010000480.1:0-1750 GCA_040003105.1 Mucilaginibacter sp.
GAAAATCCTGCGTGCTTCCCTTGTCTTCAGGCTTTGGCGGGTTGTTTTTTTTCAACAGGGCATTCATTTGCCTTTCAATGCTGATGGTAGTTTTGCCCGGTGCCAGCTTTACAAAAAATTGCGAATTTGATGTAGTGCCACCCCAACCTTCCAGTCCCTGTTTCAGCCCCTTGTTGACTCTCATCGTTTCGCGCGATACAAAGGCTGTAAAGGTCAGGTCGCTGTTTTCGGTAAATTCCTGCACCACACCGGTTACCGTCGTTTTAATTGTGTCTTCGTAAATTACCTGCCTGCCAAGCATTTGCCTGTATTTTAAATGTGGGAAATATTTTTTTGCCTGTAATGAAGTAAGTACAACCTGGTTAGGCCCGTTTAACGAATTTTTAGGCGACCCAAGCAGCCATTTGTATTGAAATATATCGAAATAACGCCCGTCGGTAAACACTATGCCGCCCTCATTTTTAAAGCGCTCGGGAGTTTTATTTCCCTGTTTTATCAGCACGTTATAGCTGCTTGTAAAAATGGGTGCAGATTGTGTTAAACCCGTCACCTCGTTTTTAACCGCATCCGGCAACGGGCCTGTAACACCGCCATTATAGCCTGGCTCGCCCGCAAAGCTAAAGTTGGTAACTACCCGGTAAATACGATCGCTGTCTTTATGAAACTTATCAAAAGTAAAATCATAGTTAACGATAAGGTATATCACCAATGCTGTACTAATGCCTATCGAAAGGCCTATAACATTGATAAACGTAAACAGCTTATGCTGCCTGAAATTCCTAAGGGCGACTTTAAAATAGTTTTTTATCATGTGCAGTTCATGGTTAATAGTTCATGGTTCATGGCCGAAAGCGACGTCGGCAACTAATCTCTCGTCTCTAACCTCTAATCACTCGGAACGAAGGCTCTTCACCGGGTTTGCAATTGCGGCTTTAATAGTTTGAAAGCTTGACGTAAATATAGCAGCTAACAGCATTCCTGCACCGCTTATTGCAAAAATCCACCAGCTTATGGCGGTGCGGTCGGCAAAGCCTTGCATCCATTGGTTTAGGGCATATATGGCAACCGGGGTTATTAATAACGATGCCAGTATAATAAGCCACACCAACTCGGTGGATAACAAGGTTACTATTTGCACTACGGATGCACCAAGTACTTTGCGCACACCAATCTCCTTGGTACGCCGATTGGTTGTATAAATAGCCAGGCCCAATAAGCCCAGGCAGCTTATAAAGATGCACAAACCTGTGGCCCAGCCCAAAAGCGTGGAGGTTTTTTGTTCGGTCTCATAAAATTTGGCGATGGTTTCATCAAAAAAGTGCGATTCAAAATCGTAGTCAGGGTAAATCTCTTTCCATGCTCTTTCAATAGCCGCAATGCCTTTTTTCCAGTCGCCATTACTTGCTGTTTGTGCTTTAAGGGCTATGTGCAGGGTGTTAAAGTTCCATTTAGCATCCGGGTAAATAGCCATCGGCTTAATTTCGGCGTGCAACGAACCCTGGTGAAAATCGCTTATCACACCAACAATCTGCATCTTTTGTTTTTCGCTGAAATCGATGAACTTGCCCAGGGCGTCCTGCGGGGTTTTAAATCCCAATATCTGTGTATAGGTTTTGTTAATCAGCATCCCGATTGTCGAATCGCTCAGCATTATATTGCGGCCTGCAAGCAGTTTTATATTATAAACCTTAATATAGTTTTCGTCGCCAGATTTTGTCTGTAATTCAACTTTAACTTCTTTTTTGCCGTC
>JBDUDE010000713.1:0-1748 GCA_040003105.1 Mucilaginibacter sp.
GAAAACAAGCTGGAAAGTTACATCAGCGATGTAAACCCGCTGGCTTACGATTTAATTGAATATGCCGAAAACCCGTTAACCCTGGTTATGCCCGGCGCCAAAAATATTTCGCCGGCATTGATAGCTGCCGATGGCAGCGTGGGTATAAGGATAGCCAAGCATCCGTTTTGCCAGCAACTAATACAACGCATGCGCAAACCCCTGGTATCAACCTCGGCAAACATCAGCGGCAAACCATCGCCCCAATATTTTTCGCAAATTGACGATGAAATAATAAGCGGCGTTGATTACGTAGTCGACATTGACCAGCACGACATGGAAATTAAAAATCCATCAACCATAATGCGTTTAGCACCCGATGGAAAGTTTGAGTTCTTGAGGCGGTAGAGATTGGTTAATTAGAGACCCGGAAAATACTGCACCGAATATCTGAGATTAACAACCAACCAGGAATCAGCAAATCCTTAAATCAAGCAAATCAAGGTTCAGACAAAATCAGCGAAATCAACGTAATCAAATCAATCAACGGTTAAAATCGGTGAAATCATCCTCAAATCGGTGAAATCATCAAAAAAAAATAGATCAGTGGTCAAGCATCTACAAAACCCCATATTCTCAACCATATCAAAGCTTGCCGGCGAACATAATGTGCAGGCTTATGCTATCGGCGGTTTTGTGCGCGATATTTTTTTAAACCGCCCGTCAAAAGATATCGATATCGTGGTACTTGGTAACGGGATTGAGTTTGCCGAAGCGGTTGCCCGCAAATTAAGCGTTAAGGTATCCGTATTTAAAAACTTCGGCACCGCATCGCTCAAATACCGCGACCTGGAGATTGAGTTTGTAGGCGCCCGCAAGGAATCGTACCGCTTAGACTCCCGCAAGCCTATCGTTGAAAATGGCACATTAGACGACGACCAAAAGCGCCGGGATTTTACCATTAATGCGCTGGCCATATCATTACACCCGGACACTTACGGAGAACTGCTTGACCCCTTCGGTGGCATTGTTGATTTGGAAAACAAACTCATCCGCACCCCGCTAAACCCGGTAGAAACTTTTAGCGACGACCCACTGCGCATGATGCGGGCGATACGCTTTGCCACCCAGCTTAATTTTAAGATAGATGCTGTGGCTGTTGCGGCTATAAAAGATAATGCAGAGAGGATTAGCATTATATCGCAGGAGCGGATAACCGATGAAATGAACAAGATTATTTTGTCGGCCAAACCATCCATCGGCTTTAATTATTTGTTCGATACCGGCCTGCTGCATAAAATATTTCCGCAAATGACTGCCCTTTACGGCGTTGACTATATCGACGGCAAGGGCCATAAAGATAACTTTTACCACACCCTGCAGGTATTGGATAATATTTGCGGAACTACCGACGACCTATGGCTGCGTTGGGCGGCTATACTCCATGATATTGCCAAGCCAGCCACCAAACGCTTTGAACCCGGCCACGGCTGGACGTTTCATGGGCATGAAGATAAAGGCGCACGCATGGTACCTAAGCTTTTTACGCGGCTAAAATTGCCCTTAAACGAAAAAATGAAGTTTGTACAAAAAATGGTGCAGCTGCATTTACGCCCCATTGTTTTGGCACAATCTATAGTCACCGATTCGGCGGTGAGGCGTTTACTTTTTGAGGCAGGCGAAGACATTGAAAGCCTGATGCTGTTGTGTAAAGCAGACATCACCACAAAAAATGAATATAAGGTAAAAAAATATCGAAATAATTTTGA
>JBDUDE010000927.1:0-5779 GCA_040003105.1 Mucilaginibacter sp.
ATCGGCAAAGCGTTCCATTTTTACAAATGCGGAACAACCGGAACGCCTATGGAACATCCTGATTATGAACGTATTTCGATTTTGAGTAAATATAGGTGACTGATAATTATGCGTTTGAAATTGATGTCTTTTTAATATGATTGACTTTATACAGGCCTTTGCTTGTACATATAAACAGTAAAATCATTCGCATCATAGCCCTGTACCAATTTTACTTGCACACATATCGACGAACAATAACTAATTACCTCATTTGAATTGTAAGCAACAAGAAACCCGTTCGGAACAATATAACTTAACAGGTTAAATGCAAAACCATAATTGCAGGCCGCATATAATTTATCAATAGTCTTGAAAATAAAATCCGGGTCGGTACTTCGGTAGTTTAACGAGCCGCTGGCAAAAACGTAATCAACAGCCGGCAGCAAATCAGTTGTGAAATTACCATGTATAAAAGCAGTAGCAGGCCGGGGGCCATACCGCGCAATCGCCTCTTGTAAAAGTTCCGGGATTTGCTCTATGCCAATATACGTGATGTCGTTACGCAAAGCAGATAAATAGGGCAGAAGGTCGCCGTAACCACAGCCGGCATCCAATACGGAGCAGCCGCTTAAGTCAGCAACACCGGCAAGCGTTTTAAACCTGGTTTGCTGGCTCTCCATATCCTTCCACCCCAAAGCAAAGCTACTTTCGCGGCCATAGGCGGTTATCATGTCCCGGTGATAGTTGAAAATAGCGGTAGAATCGGTTAGTGAACTCATTAATTGCTGGTAATACCCAGCGCCTGTGCCAGGCGCCGTGATGCTGCGTCAAAGCTCACATTTTCAATCCACATTACAAATTCCACCGGACCGCCTTCCTTTCCGCAGCCGAAACATTTAAAAAGATTTTTCTCCGGCGAAACCATAAATGAATCTGATTGGTCGATGTGAAAAGGGCAATTCCCTTTCAAAGCTTTTCTCCCTTCGCGGAGGGTAACATGTTTAGAAACAATTTTAACAAGGTCGGCTTTTGACTGAATAAGCGGTAGTGACATATAGTGGCAAAACTAACTATCGCCGTGGCGGTAGCCAAGACCGGAAAGGGAATGTTGAAAATTACCGGATTGTTGGCAATTGAATGCCGAATTATGGCCTTTAAATTGCATATAATAGTTTATGAAGAAAAAAGTACTTGTCATAGAGGATGAGCCCATCATTGCTGAAATGATGAGCATACTGCTGGAGGAGGATGGCTACCACGTTACAAGCCTTGCGGATACCGTGCGGGCACGCCAAAAACTGCATGCCAACGAGGTGGATTTGGTGATGCTCGACCTGGGTTTGAAAGGTGAGGACGGCCAATCGATGTGTGCCTATATTAAAGGTCAGGATGACCTGAAACATATACCGGTAATCCTGGTTTCGGGTAACATCGACCTTGAACAAATAAAAACTGAATGCGGTGCCGACGACCATATTGCAAAACCGTTCGACCTTGACTATTTTATGGAAAAGGTGCAGCGTTTTTCGGCGGTCGCTAATTAATATCAAGATAATTATGAGCTCCGCATTTGTTAAAGAAGGAGAACCAGGGCAGTTAAAAGACGTGGCGCCAAACCTGGGCGCGTTGCTCTTTTACCTGCGGACAGAGAATAACGGCACCGTGATACGCGACGAGAAAAGTTATTTCAGTGAAAAGCACGGGCGCGATGTTTATGAAATGAGCGATGGGTTGACGTATGCCTTAAACGACAGTGGGCATTGGTCTATCATTCTCGACTAAAATTCATTAGCGGTACTGCGGCTTTCAACATACGGCGAGCTGGAAAATGTTGTTACGCTTTTGTCTGCATCAACAGAAAATGTCCATTCCGAAGTTTCATTGTTTTTCCGGGTCACAAGGTCTTCACACCCGAAAGAATAACTTATGTCCAGTAACACCCGAAAACTTCCTTTTGCTGTAGCGTTGTCATATTTTATCCGGTCAATTGCAATTCTTTCGACATCTGGTGCGCCATTAAGCCTGAATTCACGCGCTATCGAACTCTTTAATAATTCGTATGCTTTATTGCCAGGTTGAAACAACCCGGCCAGCATGCTTTCGGGGTTGTTAGCGGTACCATCTGTTTTTATTTCGAAACTCTCCATATAATAATTGAGCAAAATACTCAAATATTGCCAGGTTTTAACGGCTGTTCTTCCGGTGGGTTATTCTCCGGCGGAAATTCGTCAGGCACTATTTGCGGGTCTTCATTTGGTATTTCCGGCTCCTTTGGGTCCGATGGCTGGTTAACTTCCGGCGTTTCTTTGGGTGCCGGCATTTCGGGTTGCTCGTTCGGGAATGTGTCGTGTTGTTTGCCCATCTTTATTTGTTTTTATAGTCGATCAAGCCGTTAACTAATTTTTGCCACTGTCCCCCCGACAGGCCAACGCGGGCCATGAGGCCAATTGCTGTATTGCGAACCTTGTCATAAAGGTCAACATACTGGTTATTTGGCGTTTCATTACGACCGTGGGCGCCCGCACTAACTGTCCTGCCATCGCGCCGAACGATGAATGTGTTGGTTGAGGCATCGGTATAAAAGTGCGCTATCTTCAGGTCTGTTTTCCTTGGGTTGGGTACCGGCCTCGCTGTCAGGGTCAAATACTCTTCTGCCGTTTCACTGCTTCCGTCAGTGGTTAGTTTTTCAATCATCACCCATTCCAAACCGTCACCGGCATCCGGGCCAGGGCCGGGCAGGTCGATGCTGATATAGAACCCTTCGGCCGCGAATCCCGACAGTTCATCGCCCAGGTTATTGGTAAGCGTAAACTTTGCCGACCCGGCGCCGGCATATTCGTGCCAGTTGTTTATGCTCAGCATGCGTTCAGCAGCTTGCTTAAACGATACGCAGGCCGAATTTAAGTCGTCAAAAGTTCGCTCGTGCGTAAAATCTGTTTGCCTGCCAGTTTCCTGGGGGGCAATAGTGGTGCCGGTTGGTCCATAGTGTCCTTTTTTTAGAATAACCCGTTGTTTCAAATCTTGTTTTAGCTTTATATTTACCAAATGAAGAAATCTGTATTACTTTCCCTGCTGATTTTAGTTTTCGCCCTTGTTGTCCGTGCTCAGACGCCTGTCTACAACGTGTATGCCATTAGGTTTGCCGGCTCCTCGTATCCGTTTACCGCTGCCGACTGGGCAAAAGGCGGTCCGAAGACGGACAGTGTTAAATTCAATTTTATGGTATGGCTTATAAAGGGCAAGGACAGGAATATTTTGGTAGATGCAGGTTTTTTAAACGATATTGAGGACGCCAAAGAATTTAAGGTGATTAACTATATCCGCCCGGACAGTGCTGTTGCAAAACTTGGGCTTAAGCCCGGCGACATCACAGATATTATCTTCAGCCATCCCCATTGGGACCATATAGATGGAGTGGGGCTGTTCCCTAACGCCCATATCTGGATACAAAAAGAAGATTTTAATTATTTTGTAAGCACCGCCTGGCAGAAAGGCCAAAGTAACGGCGGTTTCAACAAACGGGACGTACGGACAATGATTGATTTGAACCTGGCGGGAAAGGTAACGCTGGTTGACGGCGATGATAAAGAGATAATCCCGGGGGTGAAGGTTTTTACAGGCTCGAGGCACACCTTTAATTCGCAATATGTGCTGGTTAACAACGGTGTTAACAACATAATTGTCGCTTCCGATAATATCTGGATATATTACAGCCTCGACCACATGGTCCCCGCTTCAGATGGCGGTACCCTCGATCCTGCAGGTTATGTAAAGGCTATGCAACGGATGAAAACGATGGTGAAAGATGTTAAATACATTATACCTGGACATGATGCAAAAGTATTTTCGAGGTTTCCGGCGGTGACAGATGGGGTAGTGGAAATTAAGTAAGGCGACGAAAGTGAAACCTACAAACAGACAATGAAACGGATAATCACCATCATGGCCATCGCGGTGCTGGCAACAATAAATGCATTTGCCCAGCAATTTGTAAAAATAGAAACTGCACAAGGCAGCTGCATTGTTAAACTTTATGATGAAACGCCGGTACACCGTGACAATTTTATCAAGCTGGTGAAAAACCATTATTTTGATGCCACCACCTTTAACCGGATACTAAAAGGCTTTGTTATACAAGGCGGCGACCCCGATTCACTATACGATAAAGGGAAAAAGCTGAAACCTGAGCAAAAATGGATAAAGCCCGAATTCAACACCGCACTTTACCATAAGCGAGGCGTATTAGCCATGGGCAGGGACGATAATGCGGCTAAGGAATCATTTACCACCCAAATTTATTTTGTCGACGGCAAAACATGGACCGACGCCCAACTGGATGCCACTGAAAAGAAACTGAATATTAAATTTAGCGATGTCCAGCGGACCACCTATAAAACCATAGGCGGCACACCATTTCTTGATCAAAACTATACCGTTTTCGGCGAAATTGTAAAGGGGATGGATTGGATAGATAAGGTAACCGCTGTAAAGGTTAATAAAGACGGGAACCCGGAGAAAGAAGTTTGGATGAAGGTGAGGGTGTTGACCCCAAGAGAGGTGAAGAGTGAATTAAGATGATTTGAGGGTTTGGTTATCCTAATGTTTTCAATAAATCATGTCACGCTTTTTTTACATCATTAATAATTTGTTAACGCCAAAATACCGTTTGAGTTGATTGCGTGCATTTATTTTTGAACCCAAAGGAAAAGCACTCACTTCAACTTACATGAAAACAAAATTCAACTTTAAAGACGGTAAGAATTTAAATATAACCCTAATAAATGGCCGGAAAGTGAGGCCGTTTGTGCGCATTATCTGTTCTTTGTTATTGGTTGCATCGGCGTGTACCGGCAATGTTGCATTGGCTCAACAGGGACACGCTAATCCATGGGCGCCTGCCGAACTGGACCCTTTGCCGCCTATTCCGAGCCTTAACAACGGCGTGTGGTTAAAAGGCGACCTGCACGTACACTCGCGGCACAGCAAAGAGTCGTCTAATAACCCAATTACAAAAATTATTTCTTTTTCTAAGTCTGTGGGGATAGATTTCGTGGCCATCACCGACCACGATAACCACGTAGACGGTGATGTTGCTCACCATACCTGGGCCGACCCGGATTTTAAATCTGATTCTGTTTTGCTTTTGTACGCGGCTGAGTGGACAACCACCCGCGGCCACGGCAATGCGTTTTCCGCCAGGCCGTATGACCACCAGCGGCTATACGATGTACGCGATCAGCGTGATGTGGTGGTTGGGGCCGTAAAAAAGGAACTTGGCATTCATCTTTCGGCCAACCACCCGAGCGGGAAAGACCATTTTGGGTACTCGTATGATATGGTTGAATCCATTGAAGTTTGGAACTCTGCAATATGGTCGAAAAATGCTAATGCAATTATGATTTGGGACGATATGCTGTCATCCGGGCGCAAACTAACCGGCAGGGGTGGGAGCGATGCACATCACGGCACACCGGAAACGCCTGCGCA
This sequence comes from Mucilaginibacter sp., assembly GCA_040003105.1. Lineage (GTDB taxonomy): Bacteria > Bacteroidota > Bacteroidia > Sphingobacteriales > Sphingobacteriaceae > Mucilaginibacter. The sequence goes on from JBDUDE010000927.1 coordinate 5,470, forward strand.
GGAAACAAAGAACAGCTACCAGGCAAAAGCGAATTATATTGGCACGCCGACTACCTGGGTGTTCGCAACAGCAAGGACTACGCAAGCCGTGATAGATGCGCTCACAAACGGCAGGGTTTCAGTGAGTGCAAACCCCTATACAGCCCGCGTTGAATTCTATGCCGACCTCGACCAGGACGGCAAGATGGATATGATGATGGGCGACAACGCCAAAGCCACAGGCAAACCCGTTAAATTCCGGGTTCAGTTAAGTGGCAATACTGTACAGGATGGAGAGTATACTATCAGGATAGTAAAAAACGGCGACCCG
>JBDUDE010000009.1:0-1741 GCA_040003105.1 Mucilaginibacter sp.
ACCGCATACTTCACATTATCAAACGGAATATCCGGCATTATGCCATGGCCAAGGTTGAAAATGAAACCTTTTTCACCCTTCATCCTGTCGAACAATTTATGAATGCGGTCTTTAATTACTTTTTTGTCCGCATATAAAATATGCGGATCAAGATTGCCTTGTACGGCTATGCCTTCGGGTAAACGTTTTTTAATGTCGAGCAAATCAACATTCCAGTCGATGGAAATTACATCCGGTTTTGCCTCGGCCATCAACGGTGCAAAAACGGAGCTGCCTTTACAGAACGATATTACCGGTATATCCTTGCGGTTAAGCTTGCTGATAATCTCGCAAATGTAGCGGTGTGAAAACTCTTTGTAATCATCCCATGCGAGGGCCTGTGCCCAACTATCGAATATCTGCACGGCATTTACACCAGCAGCAATCTGCAGGTTTAAATAATCTGCTGTTACTGTCGCAATTTTTGCCAATAGCTGATGCGCCAGCTCGGGCTCATTGTGCAGCATTAGCTTAGTCAGCTTAAAATCTTTCGATGAGCCGCCCTCAACTAAATAGCTCATTACCGTAAACGGCGCCCCGGCAAAACCTATCAGCGGAATACTGCCGTTTAACCTTTGCTGTATAACCTTTATGGCATCGGCTACATATTGCAGCCTGTCGCCCACGTTGGTTTGCAAATTATCAATATCAGCCTTGGTGCGTACCGGGTTGGCAAATTTTGGACCAATATTTTGGGTGAAGCTCAAATCGCCGCCCATGGCTTCGCCGGTAACCAATATATCCGAAAATAAAATGGCAGCATCAATCCCCAATAAATTAACCGGCAGCATGGTAACATCCGCAGCCAGTTCAGGGGTTTTGCACATTTCTAAAAAAGAATACTTGTTTTTAATGTCCCAGTATTCCTTCATAAAACGGCCAGCCTGCCGCATCATCCATACCGGCGGGCGTTCAGTGTTTTCAGAAAATGCTGCTTTTATAAATAGAGAATTGTTCATAATGAGGAAGAGCCGAGAGTCAAGAGGCAAGAATCAAGATTTTATTTTTCCTGATACCGCTATTTTTCCAAGCCCTAATTAAAGTAAATTTATATTAAGAGCCAGGCTTTCTGTCTTGACTCTTGGTTCTTGATTCTATTTTTTGTTCTTTTTTAGTTCCTGCCGAAGACGCTCAATTACGTCCTTCATTTTGGCGTTTATCTGTTCGTGGTTCTTTTCCGTTAGCTGCAAATATGCCGCAGCCTTTTCAAAGTTTCCTTGCCGAATGCTAATGTTGGCTACATGTACCAGCGCTGCTACGTGGTCGTTTACCGAGCGCAGGGGGTATTGAGCAGCTACCTCGTAATGCTTTTCGGCATCTTCAAAATCCTGCTTTTGCAGGCAAACGCCGCCCATTAAAAACTCGTAATAGCCACGGCGGTTTTTGCTGAGCCAGCGCGGATTAAAAATCTCGAGCAGGGTTCGTTCTGCTTTGTCGTATTCTTTATGGTGAAAATATTTTGCCGCCACAATAAGGGTGCCTTGCCGTATGTAATCCCAGGCCAGCAGCACAATAAGCAGCATGGCAAACCAGGCAAACTCATACATGTGCCGGTAGGCCAGCAACATCAGCGACAAAAAACACAGTGTGCCGATAAATAAGCGTGTCCGATTTGTAAACATTAATGATGCGTATCGGTAAACTTATAACCTACTCCACGGATTGAGTGAAAATAAACCGGGTTTTTAGGGTCTGGTTCAAA
>JBDUDE010000253.1:0-1741 GCA_040003105.1 Mucilaginibacter sp.
ATTGAGCAATCACCCCCATCCATTAAAAATAACCCGCACCTTATTTAAATAGTTTTCCCTCCTAAAAAATCATCCGGTATTTAGTTTTAAATAAAACTTACCCGATGAAAAAAATTATAAAACTACTTACACCGGCATTGCTCGCTGCTGTTTTAATAAACACCAGTACAAAAGCCACTGCTATTCCAACGGACACCAATAAATACTGGGCCGAAGTAAAGGCTTTCGTCCCCGGTGAAATTCCAGGCGTTGCTAACAGGGCTGCAGCCCCGGCGTTTTCGCCTGATGGCAAGTCTGTTTACTTTGGTACATCGCCCGTAAAGGATATTACCATCATGGCTTCCTATTGTAAGGATAACAAATGGACTGAGCCTGTTATTGCCCCGTTTAGCGGTGGCTTCCATAACCTTGAACCGGCGTTTGCGCCAAACGGCAAATACTTAGTGTTCGCATCCAATCGCCCGACAACGACGGATGGGCCGGTAATTGACGGTTATTGGGGCAAAAAAAACTATCCCGGCAATGGCGGGAATCTGTGGAAGGTTGATCTTACAAAAAAAGGCTGGGGCGAACCACGGCGCTTACCGGATGTGATTAACCAAAATAATTCCATCTTTAGCCCGGCTATTACTGCCGATGGCAGCATATATTTTATGCTGCCCGATACCGCCGGTAAATTCCACATCCGGAGGTCACAATATAAAAATGGAAAGTTTGAAACTCCAGTCCGTCCCTCATTCAGCGTAGATGCTTATGGCGATGTTGACCCCGTGGTGGCGCCTAATGAATCCTTCCTGATTTTTTCATCAGGCCGGCCACCTGCATTGCCGCATACTGCCGATTTATTTATCGTTTTCCGCACGCCAACCGGCTGGAGTGAACCGCTTGATTTACGCCAACTGATTTCCGATAAAGTATTTGGTGTAGAGGCCCGCCTTTCGCCCGATTTAAAAACGCTTTATTTCAGTAATCAGCGTAACGCTGCCGGGGTAACTGTTAACACCGACCAATACATTTGGCAGGTAAATATAAGTAAGATATTAAAGGCACACGGCTTGTAATAAACTTAACTCAACCATCACTTTTTAAGGTGATGACTATCATATTTTAAAGCCTGCTACCGGTGCATCTTTGTTTTATCATCACTTATAATCAAAAGATAAAATTATGGAAGCATTAATAGAGGAAGCGGTTGCAGAGAAAGTACAACCCGACGTACAATTACCAGCATGTTGTTCGGTAAAAACTATGAAAGCGCTGGTATATCATGGCGCCGGGAAAAAGGCTTGGGAAGACAAGCCAATGCCCACGATAACAAAAGCGACCGATGCTGTTGTGAAAATTTATAAAACCACTATTTGCGGCACCGACCTGCATATCATGAAAGGCGACGTGCCCGAAGTTACAGACGGGCGAATCATAGGTCACGAAGGGGTTGGTGTAATTGAGGAGGTTGGAACCGCGGTAAGCACCTTTAAAAAAGGCGACCATGTGCTGATATCCTGCATAACATCGTGCGGTAAGTGCAGTTTCTGCAAAAAAGGAATGTACTCGCATTGCGAAGATGGCGGCTGGATTTTGGGCCACCTGATTGATGGCACCCAGGCTGAATATGTACGGATACCCCACGCTGATAACAGCCTGTACCCTATCCCGGCAGGCGCCGACGAAGAAGCATTGGTGATGTTAAGTGATATTTTACCAACCGGCTTTGAATGCGGCGTGTTAAACGGCCAGGTAA
>JBDUDE010000620.1:0-1739 GCA_040003105.1 Mucilaginibacter sp.
ATTGTTTGTTTTTACCTGTATAAGTCAATAAAATATCATTCGCTGTTATTTAATATAGGCAAAACCAAACCAAAAGCAATTTTGTGAGTTTAATAGGGTATGAAAAAGATATTATTAAGTTTCGCCCTTCTATTATACGTTATAACGGCGTTCAGCCAGGTAAAGATTAAGCCGGTACAAGTAGATAGCGTTGTGACAGTCTCTCTGCCGACAGGCTTTCAAAAAAAAGATACTTTAGGTCAGCATATTTATTCGGCCAATGCGGCATATGGTTTTATGACCGTGATCGTAGCGCCTAACGAAAAAAATAACACACCCCTGAAAAAGGAAACCGACCTTAATGCAGTGTTAAAAAAATATATCACCAGCATACAGGGCCAGTCGGGCGCTTATTCAAGTGCAATTCACATTAGGGATACTACGATTGGCGCGTTAAAGGCCAAGGTATTTACCTTAAAAAATGATGACGGCACGGGCAATGTTCAGTATGTTAATTTTACCCTGCTTTACACCCAGGATGTAACCTACACTTTTGAATATGTTTACCCGGAGTTAAGGAAAGATTTGGTAAAACCTGAATATACTGCCTTTGCCTCTTCGATAAAATTGTCAGCGCATTTACAGCGTAACGACCAGTATTTATCAAATGCCAAAGGTCTTTCGCCGGTGATGAAAGTGGCAGTTTTTGGCGGCGGTGCAATTGTTTTGGTGCTGATAATAGTCGCCGTGGTGCGAAGAAAAAAGAGGCTTTCAGTAAGCTAACTTGATTTCGGATGTCGTCCCGATAGCTATCGGGATTCGATGTCGGATTTAAAAACACATACTGTCCTGAGTTTGTATTCTTAGTTAGTTGTTTTGACTGCACTAAGACTACAGGCTCAGGACTTTTTCAATAATCCCCGGTTCCATTTCGCAGTGTGGATGAATTTTTTACTGTCGATAAAGCTTATCCACAAAATAGTTAAAACAACTCCCAGCGCCGAGCCTACGGTTACATCTTCAAAGAAATGCTCGCTAAGGTACATGCGCGAATAGCCTACTGCTACCGCTACAATAAACAACAGCCACCCCCAGTTTTTATTTTTTACGAGGTAAGTAACCAACAACGCTGTTGAAAAAGCCGTGACCGTATGCCCGGACGGAAAGCTATAAAATCTAAGCATTTCGACCCCTTTTACCAGGTGGATAAGGCTCAGTTTATCCTGGTAAAGCAATGTTGGCCGGTTAGCATCGGCAATGTATTTTACAATTTGTACCGCTATGGATGTTATGGCGTAGGTGCTCGCCATTAAAAAAGCAGCGCGGTAGTTAAATAACACCAAAACTGCTGATAGGATAACTATTGTCCATCCGTTGCCTAAATCGGTTATGTAAGGGGCTATTTCATCTGCAAATGATGACCAGGCGCCGTTTACAGCAAAATATATCTGCTGTTTGGTAAACAACAGCTTAATAATTATGCAGGCTAACATCAGGATAAGGTAGGGTATAAAAAAAGGCTTTACTTGTTTTAAAACATCATTTATTCCTATCTTCATGGTGCAAAATAAGCATATACTTATTGAATAAAGAAAAAATGGTTATGTTTACAAGGCTGACCATAATAATTAATAACTGATGTCGAAAAGTTTATTCCGTAAAAAAAATATCCATAAAATATTGGCCGATGTAGCAAGCGGCTTTAGCGATGCAGAACACTCCGGGCACTTAAAAAAAGAACTTACCGTAAAAGACCTTAC
>JBDUDE010000662.1:0-5760 GCA_040003105.1 Mucilaginibacter sp.
AAATATGCTCTGAATACAACGAGAATGAGCATAATTAAAAATAAGACACCGAAAAATCCCACGCGCACCATTTTGATTTTTGAAAATTGCAGGGCCTTAATCGACTTGAAATAGAACTTGGGATAGTAAAGTAAAAACAAACCCGATATAATATTCAAAAAAACCACCAAACGCATACCGACCGAGTACGGCCCCAGCTCCTCGAAGGAATAATACATCTTGATTATATACTGATCAGAAAACAACAGCAGCCATGTGGACATTGACGCAAATTGAGTCGGGATTGAAATACTAAAAACTTTTTTCAAATCAACCTGCTTCAGCAGTTTAGGAGAAAACAAAACGCCGGTATTGTGTTCGCGATTTGATGGATCTTTTTTGCTGCGCAGAATAAAGAAAATAACTGAAGAGAAAAAGTACGAACCGCCTACCGTTACCATTAAACTTTCATAGGATATTGTTTTCAAATAATAAAATACGGCTATACCCAAAAGTAAAGTTACCCCACGCAACACTTGCCCCAACAGGTAAAAAAAAGTATCCTCATGCGACCTGTAATAATATTGCCTCTCATTAAAAAATAGTAAGAAAGCAAATGGCATCATAAAATACAACCCCGTAAAATAGCATACAACAAAGTAAATTAATGATATTAAGATGTAAAAGCTTAACACCAGCTTCCTTAAAGCGTCGTCAAAACCTTCGCCAATAATTCTGATATAACTTGCGTAAAGGCCGAATGACATTAAATTAACCACTAAGTTGGCAAGGTTAAAGTAATAATTAAACTTACCGACGCCTGCTTTATCTAAAACATAATTTGACGCAAAAGTTAATACGTAACCAAAAACAAATTGAATTACGCCACCTATTGCAAATGAAAAAAAATAACCGGCTTCCTTCGATTTTAATACGCTCTTAATACTATATCTCATTGTGTCATTAACTACCTAAGCCGCAAATTAATTTTTGTTTTTCCACTTTTAATTATCTGTGCACCTTCTTTATGCAAATCACCGGCTTTATCAAACGTCAGTTTGAATTAATAATTTAAGTCTTTAGGTATTGTGTTAAATCCATCAGGGTTATTAACCCGCTAATTTTCAGGATTTCGTGTAAAACAACCCTTCTCCTGATAAAACCCACTCCATGTATTTCTGCATCAACTGCTCATCAACTTGCTCCTTAATACCTATCATTTTTGTCCCCTTAGTTTTAAAAAACGGATCATCAAGATGGGCTTGTTTAAAGAAAAAAGCACACCATTCCAGAGCGTTTCTTTTTATTAAATCAGCATCGAAAAATGCTTTTTCTCTTTCCTCAAATAGCAGTTTTGTTAGTATACCCGAGAGTTCATCGTAGTTTTTAGGCTCAAAAAATATTCCTTTATTTGAAGAAATGTTCTCGCCTAACTGTATTACAGGAAACCCTTTGGCGGCAAATTCAAGGCCAATGGTGCCCGCCAACAAAACGTTGACATTTACCATTTCTGCTAAATCATAACTCTTAATGGAGCTACTATAAGGAATTATTGAAAAACCGTTCGCCTCAGATAAATTATATTCTGCAGCCAGGTCCATAAATCGTTCACCTATATTGGGGTTCTTGGCAGGGTTTTCATAAGGATGGGGACGAACTATGATGTGTGCTTCGGGGTTCTCCGCAACAAATTTCATCAAAGATTCAATAACATCCCTTAATCCACGATAATTTTCAGTAGCTACGAAGACCTGGCCATCCCAGGGAATATTGGGGTAAAAGCCAATATACTTTTTCCCTGCGGGGAGACTCAATTCGTTATTTTTTATTGGATCTTTATTATCATAATACTTGATCAAATCATTATCATTTGTGAGTGTCCACCTGGATTCCATATAAGCCTTAATGGATTCGACGTTACCTGGGTTTAGCCTATCCAAAAAATCCCCCCGCATAAAATGCTTCAACCCATTTAAGAATGAGCCTCCTTTATAACTTAATATCCCGGAATTGTAATAACCCCTTCCCCATACAGTCACATTGCCACCAGCGGCTTTAAAACCGGCAATAACGCCTCCCCAGGTGCTGTAAATTCCGTGCGAGGTGATCAGATGAGTAAATTTTTTATCTTCCTTTAAAATTCTCCCCGCTTCAAAGCTGCTTATTGTAGTAAAAAGGAAGTTTCTAGCAATTTCAGGATTAGCGGACAGGTGCATATTCGAACTTAAATAATATCGCTGTACGGCGCTTGACCACTCATCTTTTATTGAATAACCTTTCCATGAGTCAACTTTGGTCAAATCACAGCTATAAACAAATGTTTCAATTTCTTTTTTAACCGTATCCGAAATTAATTCCTCATACTTAATACTTTCTAACCCGAATGCCTCCTTAAAGTGTTTAAACTCCTCATGACACATTGAACATGTCATTTGATTATCCTTAAAATGAGATTTAGTTTCGCACGATTTAAAAAATTGACCGCACTGAAGTAAAGTTACCTCAAATCCATTTTTCTTAAAAGCGCTGCCAAGGGCACCTTCAAACATATTGGAATGGGCTAATGACCGTATTGAAGTGATAATAATTTTCGCCTTAGGTGGATCGTTGAAATTAAAAACTGGTATTTTTAAACTCAACCACGCGTTCCTGGTATTAAAAAAACTTAGTTGAACTCTACGCCACCTTACTTTTAACAGACCAGGAGCTACAGTGTTCCAAAATTTTCTTGAAATATAATTGATCATTTATTTATCGTTTTACAGAATATCATTGAAAGTTAATGGGGTTCCTTTTTCCAAAAAGCTTTTTGATTTTTTACCCAGTACCTCTTTGTAATATTTTGGATGCATTCCATACCCCGGCCGGATGGACCGTACATTTTTTTCGGTAATTGCCCCGCCCGCTTCAATGTCCTCAATTACATATAAAGAACGTGCGAATATCTTACCCTTACTTTGCTTTTCCGTTAAATCATAGTTAACAATGCCAATTGATTTTTCAGCGTCTCTTACCGAATTAACCATTTCGGTGAACTCTTCCTCGTTCATAGAGAATGAGGCATCCGGACCACCAATTGATCGATCCAATATAAAATGCTTCTCTATTATCTTTGCACCCATTACCACCGAAACTATTGGCGCGACGCTGCCCATGGTATGATCAGAAAGCCCGGTAATTACTTCAAAACTGTTTTCAAAATCCTTAACCATACTTAAATTTGCCTCCTCAATTGGCGCAGGGTAACTGGTAGTACATTTTAATAATGCTATATCAGTATTACCCATTCTTTTGCATGCATCAATGGCAAGTTCTATGTCTTCCCGGGTAGCAATGCCTGTTGATATTATTACCGGCTTTCCTTTTGATGCGATAAGCTCTATTAACGGGATATCAGTAATTTCTAACGAAGCTACTTTATAAGCAGGCGTATTTAAACTTTCGAGCAGGTCAACTGACGTGGGATCAAATGGGGATGAAAAACAAATCAACCCTTCTTCATTGGCTGTTTTAAATAATTGCTCATGCCATTCCCATGGTGTGAATGCTTCCAGGTACAAATCGTAAAGAAATTGCCCGTCCCAAATTGTTCCCCCAATTCTGAAATCCTCTTTTTTTGAATCTATAGTTATCGTGTCTGCCCTGAAGGTTTGTAACTTAACAGCATCCGCTCCAGCCCGTTTTGCAGCTTTAATAGTTGCCAAAGCTGTGTCGAGGCTACCATTGTGATTAGCCGAAAGTTCCGCAATGATGAAACATGGGTTGTCTCCCCCAATATTCCTGGTTCCTATTTGAAAACTCTTCATATTTTTATGAGATATATTCATTAAATCCTTTAAAAAACTTTTTCCCAACGGAATTGGCTGTGTAATCGGACAAAGTTAAACCTAATTTATCCTCGATAGACCATATTAAATCTCTAAATCCGAACAAGTCTCTGAAACGAACGGTGCTCGAAAATCTCGGGTTAATTTCAAAAACAACAGGCCCTTTCACGGTTAGCCTAAGCTGAACATTAATGCTTCCAACCAAATTTAGCTCGTTCGCAATTTTAACAAGAAGATCATCAATTTCGGGATCTGAGATAACTTCACCATACCCGCTGAAGCCGCCCATTAATTCGCGTTTTAATATAATTGTTCTGATTACGCCATCCTTGCTTCTGAAAACCCCGCACGTAAACTCACCATTATCACCTTCCAGGTATTCCTGGACAATATAGCCCGAACTGTTTTTCTTGATAAAGTGAAACGTTTCATCGTCCTTAACTATATTCACCTTCGAGCTGCCGGAACCTGTCCTTGATTTCAAAATTACCGGGAAATGCTCAACCTTGTCAACCATGTCAATATCATGAGTAACCGGGAACGGCAAACCGCGCTCTTTTAGAAACGCTGCAGTTTTTAATTTATCAAATCCCACTTCGAGAGCCGTTGCAGAAGCGCTTATTATTTTTGCAGCGCCGACACTTTCAAGTATATTTACCTTAGATAAATATCTCAGTTCCGGTTCGGCAATGGGTATTACCAGGCTTATATCATTACGCTTCACAATTCCTTCTAAATTGTTAATATAATTACTGTCTGAATAAGGCAATCCCAGGGAGAAATTTGAATAAATAAATTTTGCCGCATTCTTATCAGATATATCTATTCCATATAAATTGCCAACATATTCCGACTCATTTAATATCTTCCCAATGCTTTGGCCTATGTCCCCACCGCACCCTGTTACAAGAATATTTATTTTTTTCACCTTAATAAAATTTTAGTAGCGTATTTAAAATCCGGATCTAATAATTGCACCTCGTTTAACAAAGGAGATGGGTCATATGGCGTTTCCTTTATTTGAAAGCTTTTATTTTTTGTATCAATGAGTACCCAGTACGCGATTCCGCCTTTTTGACGTGATTGACCAACGGAACCACAATTTATTAGCATGCTGTTCTGGCACTTATAAGCGAATGAATAATGGGAATGCCCCACAAGCACAAAATCATGAGCATCAGAATTGCACTTATCGAGTACGTCCCGATTAGCATCCGGGTATAAATACGCGTCGATACTCCAGGGGCTTCCATGATTTAACTGGAACGATACATTTTCAATACTAACTGACTGCTGCACCGGCAGCGAAAATAGCCATTGTAACGTTTTTTCATCAAGATTTTTTAACGCTTGCTGATGCCCGCTTCCATATTTTTCTTTTATCACAGCGGCATCCAGTTTATTTTCATACAACTGCTGGAGTATTACTTCATGATTTCCTTTTATAGCTTCAAAAGGCCATTCTGAAAGCAAATCAAGCACTTTTTCAGGGCTATAATAATATCCCACAAAATCGCCAAGCGCAAAAAATTTTTCTACACCACTTTGTTTTGCATCTTTCAAAACCTGCTCCAATGCATAGGCATTTCCATGAATATCAGAAATTACACCAATTTTCATAATTCAAAATTCACCTGTTTGAATATTTTAAGTGCGGCATCTTCTGTTTTTATCAACTTGCCGGTTTGTTGCAACGATTGAAAATACGCCTGTTTGGGGAATACGATATCCCTTATAGTCGATTGCATTTCCGTATCGATAGTACCCGGATCGATATTGTAAACAGTCAAATTTGAATTTTCAATGTTTTCTTCGCTCAAAACCTTCAGAAACATTTGCAGGTACGCTTTCGAGGCACCATATAACGACCAATAGGCTACGGGCTTGGTTGCAGCGCCCGTGGTTATGTTTACAATCGAAACCTTATTTTGGCTGTATTTTTTAACTATTAAAT
>JBDUDE010000437.1:0-5748 GCA_040003105.1 Mucilaginibacter sp.
TCTTACTCACCGAAATACGCACCACTTTTTTAATACAGATTAATTGCAACTCTTATAGTACAAAATTACCAAATTTTCACTTTATATCAAAGCATTGGCGTAGATTATTTTCAGTTTATTTGCAATCAGAGAATTCGTATTTATTGAGGCATCCGTGGGATTTACCCTGAGTTGATTCCCAGGAGGAAAAAGACCGCCGCTGCCTCCGCCCATTACTACTATAACTCTATTTTAAACTTTCATATTGGTTTTATTTTTTATTTAACAACCACTCTTACGCGCCCAAGATTTTGAATCCGGGTATATGGTGTTTTTGCATCACCTGTCCGCTGCGATGCCACACGAAGTGTAGGAAAATAGGTTCCCGGTTTTGAGAAAGTGTAGGTTGTCTCCAACGCAACCCGCGAACCAGTTTTAGTGACAGGAGTGAACCTGGCAACCACCGGAAAGGCGTTAGAAGATGCAAAATCCCAGTCGTGAAAATCACTTTCTACAAAGCCAGGGGGCAAGCCCTCAAAATTCCAGGCAGCCTTAACTACTGTGCCCATATTTTTCGGCACTTCAATAACGGCAGTAAATGTGACCAGCTGACCAACCTTAACATCAGCCCTCGCGCCTCCATTTGCTTTCACCTTTACTACAGGCTGTATGCCTTTACGCTCATCTGCTGTCGCTGGAACTACCACCTGCCCATCCACAATTTTATAATTGGTAGTAGCTGCCGGGTCGATGCCTTTTTCAACCCAATCGCTGAGGTCGAGCAACGCCTGGTGGAGAACGCCCAGATAACTCACTGTGCGAGTTGGGTCATCGTCAATGGCAACGTCGCCATGCAAGGCATGATCGGTGTACCAAAGGCGGAAATGGTTATCGGTACTGTCCCCCAGATTTTTTCCCACTAACGTACGATACCAGTCGGCCTGCCATGGAAAAGCTTCCCTGTCCCAAAGCGATTCCAACAGGATCATTTTACCCTTAAACTTGCCGGTTGGCAATACACCGGCTGCCGACTGGGTAAATCGTGGCCCAAGTAACATCGCACGTTGTGGATAAATGGGTTCACCGGTAGAATCACGAAACTGGTCCCAAACATGGTATTCCTTACCCGGCACCTGGTGCCGGTGATAAGTCTGTACAGCAAGGAAATTGGAATTGTCCACCTGCACTTCATCGCCGGGTTTTATTTTGGCAAGCACTGTCGGATCAACCGGTCCTAAGACAACTTTATCTCCTTCGGCCTTTGTTAATTGCAGTGTTTTACCAGCTGCTGCTCCGGTCTTAATGATCAGGTCGCCGCCTAAAAAATTAACATCGGGGAGGACATCCTCAAGCTGAAAAGCAACGGGCATCGCTCCTTCCACACCGCCGATGCTTTTCCATGCCGCATCAGCTGTACCGCGTTCCTGGGGCGACACCGGCTTTATTAACCCAAATTTTATAGCATCGTCAATAGCAATGCCCGTTTTTATTTTACTTACTTTCTGTATTCGTGCTTTTAAAAGCGATGCCGTTGGGTTAGCGCCGAGATAACCAGGCTTGTTCCAAAAATCTTCGGTAAAATATTTCCGGTCTGACATGACGACCGCCTGATAAAGCACCAAAAACCCATGAATGCCCATGGTTTTATATCCAAACCAGGATTGGGGCGGAAATCCCATTTTTGTTACCTCCCGTAAGGCCGCTTTTTCTTCGGTGTTTAAGCCGGCATACATATCCCCGCTGCCACCCGGTTCCAATGCATCTATAATTTGAGGGAGTTTATCTTTCAACACCCGTATGGCATACATACGAACGGTAAATACGTTAGGGATGGCCATTGGCGAGCCCAAAACATAAGGTACAACCCCGTCCCATACGCCGTGGGTATTTTCAATTGCACCAACCGTGCGGTAAGCGCCGCCGCTACCACCGAATGCATACCCGAAAACACGTTTCGCGCCGTAGATGTTGGCGGCAATAATATGCGAATATTCTGCAGAAGCGGCATTGACCCTGTAAGCGCCGATGGTAGGGTCGCCGGCCGGGCCGGGTCGTCCGAAATCAATTTTACCGCCGCCATTGGTTTCAATAAAGTACGCCCCGCTACTGATGGAAAACCCGATCTTATCCTCTTCGCCCGATGCACCCTGCGATAATGTTTCACTATCAGGGAAAGGCGTTATATATTGAAAAAAACGACCCTTATATTGCTTCTTCGATGGGAAGTAAAAGGAGAAACGGGTATTTGTGCCTTTAAAACCACCGTGCACATACCGGTGGCGTACAGGAACATCGCGCCACTCGTCAATATCAACATAAGGCGCCTTAAACAGCGTATCTTTTGTTGTAAAACCTTTGGCAAGGTTATCACTTAATTGTACCAAATTATTTTGCGCATGCGCTATAAAAGAATAGGCGAAAAACAGGGATACCAATAGAAGAAGTCTGATAGCTTTCATTATGCTTTTTTTAACGGTTTCTGTTATTGAACAAATTGACAACAGTTTAATTTTTACCTCAATTCTCCCGGCACACCCGTTGGAAGCCCTTTGGAAAGATCGACCAAAATTTTGTGTGCCCCCAGTTCAGCCTCAATAGTGCCGGATGACATTTTAGTAATACGGAACTTAACATTTTGTGCTTTCAGGAAACCTTTCCTTTTTCCGGAAACTTTAATATCGGCATCCCATGATGTTTCAAGTGCAAATGTGCCCCCGAAGGTTGATGATTCACTACCGTTCAGGATAGTAAAACCATCATCCGAAAAATTAAAGTATTTAATAGCACGCCTTGGCTGGTCCTGTGAGCCCGGCGCAGGTTTTTGAATACTTATCTCGGCATAACCTGATATGTATCCCTTAAGTCGTCCCTGCTCAGGGATAGTCGATGTGGGCCATTTCATATCTTTCAGGTCAGTTGCCCACTTCATTTCCGGTGTGAAAGCCGCAAGAGGTTTGGTAGATTTCCTAGATGTAAACCGGATCATCCTAAGACGGCCTTGTGGTCCGCCCGCTTTTTGTTGCTTAGGGTCCAGTTGCTCCCAGAATACCCCATGTGTACTGGTGGGTGCCCAGGTAAAATTCCCAAAATGGTTGTATAGCGTAAAGTTGTCTTTGGCAACCGTTATGTTTTGACCCGTATAACCATCTTCTGGCAGCCTTGCGCGGTCGCCGTATTTATCAACCATTGTAAGGCCATAAAACCGCCGGGGATCTACTTTGAAACCTTCAAATTCTGCATTCCTCTGGTAGGCTACGGCTCCTGCCTGTGGCAACCCGGCTATAAGTGGCCGTGGAATCAATCCAAATGCGTCCATTCGCGTGGTTTGCCGATGCGTCTGAAAAATTATCCAGTTGCCATCGGGTGACGGATAGGTGCCTTCGTCATAGCTGAATTCCCTGGTGAGGCGGCTTACTTCGCCTGTTGCCAGATCGATCTTGGATAGGTCGAAGTTATTGCTCTCGAATACAGAATTACAGGTAAGATAGCGTCCCATACCAATAAAACTTTTAACTTCCCCGGCACCATGCATAAATGGCCTGAATGGGTCGCTATCCGTTTGATCGCCTGCAATTACTTTTGATTTCGTCAATTCATACCGTTCGCCTTTTTCATCAGCGATCCTCGTTAGCTCACTCACCAAAACAAGACTGCCGTTAGTAGTTATCAATGTGCCGGCAACGTGAATACCATCCGGCGACATATTGGAAGCGATGCGCATGAGAATGCGTGAACCCGGTATCGCGGGATATACCAGCGGCAGTATCCGCGCGGTTTTGCAATCCACTATGGAAGGACTGCATTCCAATATGCCCGTGGGTGTATAAACCCGTTTACCATCCGGAAGAGGTACGGGCATTTCGCCTCCTATCTCTTCTTTCAGGTCGCAGGTGAGGCATTTAAAATCGTTTCCATTGTCTACCATCACGGCCAGATCGTCTTTCTTTTTCCCGGCGACACGGATCTCGACGATCAGGTGTTTCCCGTCGGGAAGATAATTGACCAGATTTGCCAACACTACACTGTCAGGCAGCGGAATGGTTGTGACCGTAAACGGCTCCGGCTTCGGTGGCAGGGGCAGCTTAGGGTTGATCGAATAGTTTTTTGTTTGTTGAGCATATATGGCAACAGGTAAAGCCAATGCCATATTGACCGCAACGAAAAAATAGAGAATTGCAGGTTTCATATCGTTTATTTTATTGGTTAATTGTTATGTGAACAAGTCTTTTCATTTGTTACTATCTAAAGTCAATTGGTAATTCAGTTCTGAACCAAACGAACCAACTGGTCAAAAAAATTATTCTTTAGCTTTATCCCAATCTGTTATCAGCTTTTCTATTCCTTTATGAATATACGAACTGAAATCTATCACTTCCTTCAACTCCCGGTTAAATCGCTGGTATTCTGAATCTTTTCGATGGTCGAGGATATTATTGACCATATTATTCATTAATTGCGAGTGCTTGTATTGCTCCCGTACCATTGTTAATAATCCTTTAGTATTGATCTGAAAGTAACGTTTTCTGTCGCCGCTGAAAGTAATATAGCTCACTACACCTTGCTGCATTAATTTATTGAGCGTTGTACTTACCGAACTTTTACTTGCTTTCAAAAAATCCTGGATATCATAAAAGTCCCGATACGGTGGTTCCGAGATGAGGAGATACGACATAATTCTCCCTGGCACGGGAGCATAACCCGCCTGTTCTAATAGTACGCCCATTTCCTCTACTTTTTCAGAAAGATGATCTGTTTTATTTTCAACCGCCGATAAAGCCATTTTGAATATTTGTATTCAAATATAAAATAGTTTTTTTGGTTCTGCAAATAAAGAACCAAAAAATATTTTTATAATGACCTTTTGTAGTAAATCTTTCGTGACTATTAAGGATTTTACCAACACCCGCTATTAAACTCTTAAACATTTTAATACACACGGGAGAATAGTTATGCATACTGATAAAACTAACTATCTCAGATTACTCAGGATTAACACCATTAATTGCTTTAATAGCGTTCAGCGTTTTTGGGTAGCCGATATATGGCAACAATTGTGTAACTACATCAATTAGTAAAGCTTTATTGTTACCTACATTCAAATTACCCTGCACATTAGGGGGCGCCGCCGGAGCCGTTTATTGATGATTTTTTGCTCTAAACAGCGGGCTCATCCTGAGCCTTGTCGTCAATGAAAAAACACATAGCGGGGTATCCTGTTTATAGCTAAAACATAAAGAATTATTGGCTCCGGCGGAGCCCCTGTTTTAATAACGATTTCCCTGTTAGAAAGCGCCGTCATATCTGCACCAGTTCAATCTTTAAGGCCTTTATTTTGCTATTAATCTGACTTGTACTATTTCATCTTACGAACCTAATTTCTTACAATGACCCCATAAATAGCCTGACCCCAAAAAACACCTAGCTCGGCAGCACCTTGTTTATTTGGATGTAAATAAAATGTCCCCTGACGACCGTCTTCCGGCCTTAACCTAGTTAAGTAATTAATTCGAAAGATTACAATAGGCAGGTTACTTTATTGATGATCCTCAATTTTATTGATGTCAAACATCCACGCCATTAAAGGTTGTAGCCACTTTGAATAAGGGCCTTTATTCGCCTTATTAACACCAAAACCGTGGCCAACACCAGCGTATATATGGAGTTCTGCCGGTACATTAACCTCCTTGAATTTTAAGTAAAGTTTAGGCATGCCAGTTGAAATGCTTTCCATATCCTTGAAGCCACCAACTATAAACGCCGGAGCAGACG
>JBDUDE010000708.1:0-1731 GCA_040003105.1 Mucilaginibacter sp.
CGGCACCCGATAGCTATCGGGTCGTTGCTGACCTGATCAAAGATAGCGAGGCATCGGTAGAAGCGCTTAAACAAAATATTCAAACGAAATCAGGAACAGACCTGTTTGACTTTATCGTGGAAGACATTGAGCAATCAAAGAAGGCGATATTTCATACACAACACATGGGGGTGATCATCGGTGCGATGAATGCTGCGTCGTGGCTCAATGAAAATATGAACGAATGGTTAGGTGAAAAAAACGTAGCAGATATACTTTCTCAATCCGTATCAAACAATATCACTTCGGAAATGGGCCTGGAGTTGCTGGACGTGGCTGATGTGATACGCCCCTATCCAGGATTAATTGTGTATTTACAGGAGGCAAAAGACGATAACTTTTTGGATGGGCTGCTTAGTTTTGACGGCGGGAGGCAAGCCCGTGAGGCTATAACTGCTTACCTGGACAAATACGGTATGCGATGTGCCGGCGAGATTGATATTACTAAAACCCGCTGGAGCGAAAAACCCACAATACTCGTCCCGATAATCCTGGGTAATATTAAAAACTTTGAACCCGGGGCCGGCAAGCAAAAATTTGAACAGGGGCGACAGGAGGCCCTGAAGAAAGAACAAACGTTGTTGGATGGATTGAAGCAATTACCGGATGGTGAACAAAAAGCAAAAGAAACAAAAGCAATGGTCGACCTGCTCCGGAATCTCGCCGGTTATCGCGAATATCCAAAATATGGAATAGTTAACCGCTTCTTCGTTTATAAGCAGGCGTTGCTGAAAGAAGTTGAACAACTGGTACAAGCCAACGTTATTCGCGATAAGGAGGATACCTTCTATCTCACTTTTGAAGAATTGCGCGAAGTGGCGTGCACAAGTAAAGTTGATTACAGCCTCATCGGCAAACGAAAAGACGAGCACAAATTATTTGAGAAACTAACCCCGCCACGTGTTATAACTTCTAATGGTGAAATTGTTACGGGCAAGTACAAACATGAAAGCCTGCCGGCCGGCGCAATTGCAGGCCTGGCTGTTTCTTCCGGGGTTATTGAGGGGCGGGCGCGTGTTATCTTAAACATGGAGAATGCCGACCTGGAAGAAGGAGATATATTGGTCACCGCATTTACCGACCCCAGCTGGACGCCATTGTTTGTATCTGTAAAAGGCCTGGTTACCGAAGTTGGCGGACTAATGACCCATGGAGCAGTTATCGCCCGCGAATATGGTTTACCGGCAGTTGTTGGCGTGGATAACGCCACCAAGTTAATTAAAGACGGGCAGCGGATTAGGGTGAATGGGACGGATGGGTATGTGGAGGTATTATAAAAAATGATTGCTTTGTCGACGCGCCGCGATCCGGTGGGAACGCGGTAGCGCGACAATCTTAATCAGCCGCTACCAACAACTCCGTTTCCAGTTTGCTTTCATCGTTTGTCCAGTGTCCGTATATTTCAATGTAGGGAAGAACAGGTTTTAAACCCATCTTTTGCAATTCATTTCGCATATTATCGCCGGCTTGTTTTAGCTGGCTGTAGGGGCCAATGTGTTTATAGTAAGCATATTTGGTAAGCAGAACCGTTTTTTGTTCCAGCCCGGTATCAGTTATAGCATTGTCTTCCAGTTCAACCCCGGCGAAAATTTTTTCGCCGGGCTCATATACCCAAATATTTAAACCTTTATGTTTTAACCCTTTCGATTTAATTACCGGCCACATTTTATCCATCAATGCAAAAGCTGTTGC
>JBDUDE010000560.1:0-1729 GCA_040003105.1 Mucilaginibacter sp.
ACGGCATCTTCATGAATTAAAATCGCGACTTCTTTCATAGGTTTTTGTGATATAATTCAAATATAATAATTTATTTGGCACAAAAGCAACCGTAAGGGGCAATGTTTGACAGATTTTTAAAAATGGTCAAATCTAAAGCGCCTTTGGACTTCCGGCTCAAGACTCCACTAAGCTAAAGCATTCTTAGCATACTCGCGGCATTTAATCACCTCTTTAACGGCGTCTGAGCCATCAGGTATTTTATACTCCAGCTCAATTGTTGCCGGGAATTTATATTTTTTCTTCTTCATTAGCGCCAGCACATCTTTAATGGGTGTATCGCCCTGGCCCCATACTTCGTTTGACCCGTTTTTAAATTTACGGTCTTTAATGTGCATGCTCACAATGCGGTCGCTGTTTTTCAGGATAAAATCTACAGGGCTGCTGCTGGTACCAGCTACATAGTGTCCGATATCAAGGTTAATGGCGTTGTAGTCCGATTGACGCAGGGCGGTATCCCAAAGCGTTGGGGTAGCCTGTGCATGTGCATGGTACCCAACATATATTTTATGCTCGGCAGCTTTATCGCCCAAGCGCTGGGTCAGCTCATCATCTTCGGGTAGTTCAACCGTAACGTGTGTGCAGCCAAGCGCTTTTGCAGCATTAAAAGCGTAATTAATTTCGGCATCGGTATTTTTTGCACCGAGGGCATTCGGTTTCCAGGCATAAATTTTAACCCCGGCATCGTTATACATTTTGCGTATCTCTATAAACTTGTCCATTGGGGTGTTCATCCGCCAGTCGGCCATTTTTGCAGCGAAGTCAGTACCACCACTATATTTCGGTGCGCCGGCATAGGCCTCGGCTGCTTCGCCCATCAGCTCAATAGCATTTATATTGCAATCTTTACAGTACTGCAGCAACTGCTCAACGCTGCCCGGCATACTGCGGAACGAATAGGTAATAACACCTATTTGCACGCCGTTTATCATTGAATTTGGCTTGTCTGCAAAAATTGAGCCGGCGAACGATGTTTTTGAGGCGAGGGCCATCCCTGCCGCCGCAAGCATACCGGTGCCGATAAACCGGCGCCGCGAAAAGTTTTCTGTTTTCATAACGGGTTATAATAGTTAATGAATTACTGGTTTGGTTTTAATTGGTAATCAAATTTAGCTTATTTATTGACAAAGGGCAAAATGGTTTGGTAACGATTTTACTAGGTGTTGACGATGCATCAGCGGTAAGCGTGACAGGAATGTAAAATTAAAAATAAACTTTCATTATATTTTGAAAGTTCGATAATGTATATACCTTTGTATATGGAATTACCAGAGGCAAAGCAAAAGTTTATAGAGGCATGGGGCAAATTGGGTTCCGAGTGGGGTATCAACCGCACGATGGCCCAAGTACATGCCCTGTTGCTGATTAGTCCCGAAGCGCTAACCACAGAGGAGATTATGGAGTCGCTCAGCATATCCCGCGGCAATGCCAACATGACCGTGCGCGACCTGATAAACTGGGGCCTGGTTGAAAAACAGCATAAACCCGGCGAGCGTAAAGAGTATTTTTTTGCTGATAAGGATGTTTGGAACATTGCCCGCCAGGTGGCCAAAGAACGCCGCAAACGCGAGCTTGACCCGGTTATCAAGATATTGGACGAGCTATCAAAAGTGCAAGGCGATGCAAAGGACCCCGCTTTTAAAACATTTAATAAATCGGTAACCGACATAAACAAGCTGGCCAAAAACGT
>JBDUDE010000653.1:0-1729 GCA_040003105.1 Mucilaginibacter sp.
ACAAATGTTAGTAATATAAATGCGTGTGTTTTCATCATAAACTCCTTTGTTTTGTTATCAGCAGCAAACAAACAAACAACATTGTTTTATCACCCCAAAAAATAGTAGACCAACAGCAGGAATAATAGATGTAGAATTATAGGAAATATAAATATGATTGGCGCCCGACGGTTTTCGGTCAAACGTAAACGGCACAGCCAAATCCGGACAACTTGCTATATCGAAAACGAACATTAGCTGAAGTTATTGGTGTGTATTTATTTCATTATCAATTATTTGCTTCTGTGGCATATTTGTTGACGCCCGTATTATTTATTAACTTTAACTAAGCTCACATCATGAAAATCTTTATTGCCGCACCATTATTCTTAATTACTTTTAATTGTTTCAGCCAGCTTAAAACCAGCTCTGATTTTAACGTGCATAACCGCACATTAACTATCGCCAATGATAAAGGTGTTTCAGTTATGCACTTAAGCGAAGCAGACAACGATGGCGTTGCCTGGCTAACCGGCGCAAAATTTACCAACGGTAATATCGAACTGGATATTAAAGGTAAAGATGTACTGCAACACAGTTTTGTGGGTGTCGCCTTTCATGGCGTTAACGATTCTACTTTTGATTGCATCTATTTTCGCCCGTTTAATTTCAGGGCAGCCGACGCTATACGTAAGGTGCATGCCGTGCAATATATATCATGCCCAAAGTATGATTGGGAGCGCTTGCGTACCGATTTTCCGGGCAAGTATGAAAAGGGCCTGGCCACACCGCCCGCCCCCAATGGCTGGTTTCACGCGCGTATTAACGTAAATGGCAAAAAAATAAGCGTGTTTGTAAACGATGCAAGCGCCCCTTCGCTTGAAGTAGAGCAAATTGTACCTGCGGATGGTAGCATGATTGGCTTTTGGGTAGGCAACACTTCGGGCGGCGATTTTAAGAATTTAAAGGTCAGCAAATAAGATTATTTAGCGCCACGATGGGCTCCAACGTATTTGTAAAGTTCGGAACCTGTCAGTAGGAAAGCGCCGACACCATACACTTCGCTGCTGTTTTCTGTTACCATATCAGGGCTATCGCCAATGCGTTGCACATAGCCCAGCATACCATCTGCATGTACCGAAGATGTTAATGCCGCCCATGCTTTTTTAACAACCGGCCAATAGGTCTTTTTGTCAAGCAGGCTATGATTAAGTCCCCAAACCAGCGCGTAACAATAAAAGCCCGTGCCGCTTGTTTCTTTAACCGGGAAACTGGCAGGATCGAGCAATGACGCGTGCCAGCTGCCGTCGGGTTGTTGCAGCGAAGCTATTTTGGCCGCCATATCTTTATAAAGTTTTTCAAATTTCATTTTATCAGGGCTATTGGCAGGCAAACTTTCCATCACCCTAACCAGGCCGGCCAGCACCCATCCATTCCCCCTCGACCAAAATATTTTTTTGCCGTTTTTTTCTTTTCTATTTAGATAACTGCCGTCCCTAAAATAAAGATGTTCTGTAGGATCGTATAAATAATCGGTTGTTTTCCACCAGAGCTTTGTTGCGGTATTTAAATAAGCGGGGTTATTTGACGCTTTACTTAAGTAGCCCAACGCTGTCGGCCCCATAAATAAGGCATCGCACCAGGCCCATTCGCGGATGTGTATGTTGTTCTTCCATTCCAGCGCTTCATCGTGTGGTTTGTTTATAATGCTGTCTGCCAATAGCACAAACGGTTGGATCATTTTTTTATC
>JBDUDE010000179.1:0-5716 GCA_040003105.1 Mucilaginibacter sp.
GGGCGCCTGTTACCAGTTATTTAACTATTAACGCACCGCTGGGCTCCAATTTTTTAAACGGCGATGCCACCGCGTTCCCGGCGACAGGCGGTATAAATCCCTCAAGCAGGCTGTACACACAAAACTATATGGCTGCCGAACCACACCATGGCATAGGCGCAAGCATAATCAGTGATCAGGCCGGGCCTATAAACCAAACAACTTTTAACGTATCGTACGCATATCACCTGGGGCTTGCTGCCAATTTAAACCTGGCGGTTGGCGCATCGGCGGGCTTTAATCATATCAGCTTAAATACATCCCTTATAACGCTTGAAAACCCACTCGACCCAGCAATAAGCAACGGTAACAACAGCCAGTGGAAACCTGACCTGAGCATTGGCACCTGGCTGTACTCGTCGACTTATTACGTGGGTGCATCGGTGCAGCAGCTGATACCGCAAAATTTGTATTTCAGTTCCAACAAGGCTTATAATCAAAGTAAAACCGTTCCGCAGTATTTTTTAACAGGTGGAGTTAAGGTTTTTTTAACGGATGAAATAACCCTGTTGCCGTCCTTTTTAATAAAGGTTATACAACCCACTCCAATTACCTACGATTTAAACGCCAAGTTCTCCTTTAGCGATAAATTTTGGTTTGGCGGCTCGTACCGGCATAACGATTCGTTTGGGGTATTGGCCGGGGTGAACGTTAGCTCATTTATAAATATCGGCTATTCTTATGACATTACTACGTCGGCCCTAAATACCGTAAGTAACGGCACCCACGAAATTGTGATTGGTTTGTTGCTTAATAACCGGTATAAGGTTACGTGTCCGCAGCACCTTTTTTAGTTCATTGTTGATGGTTCATAGTTCATAGCCGGAAAGGTCCATAGATTATGGTTCATAGTTCATGGTATATTTGCAGCTGGGCATATGGTGTTTGATGGGGAGAACTCCTTTAATCCGCTTTTTCATGCAGTTACTATGAACTATCAACATGAACTTACCATGCAGCTGCTATGAACTATGAACCATCAACTATGAACTAAACTACAGCTCTTTCCTCAACCTCGCTACAGGTATATTCATCTGTTCGCGGTATTTGGCCACGGTGCGGCGGGCTATGTTGTAGCCGGAGTCTTTAAGTATTTCGGTAAGTTTTTCGTCGGCCAGGGGATGGCGTTTGTCTTCTTTACCGATATGCTCTTCCAATATCTTCTTAACTTCTTTATTTGATACTTCTTCGCCGCTTTCGGTTTGTATAGCTTCCGAGAAGAATGATTTTAGTAAAAATGTACCGAATTCCGTTTGTACATATTTTGAATTGGCAACACGCGATACAGTGGAAATATCCATATTGATGCGGTCGGCAATATCTTTTAATATCATCGGCTTCAAATTCTTATCGTCGCCGGTAAGGAAGAATTCGTATTGATATTGCATTATGGCGTTCATGGTTTTTAACAGCGTTTGCTGGCGCTGCTTAATGGCATCTATAAACCATTTTGCCGAATCGAGCTTTTGCTTTACAAACTGAACAGCCTCTTTTAACTTCTTATCCCGCGCCGATGCCTTGTCGTAATGCTCAAACATCTCCTGGTATGAGCGGCTTACTCTGAGCTCGGGTGCATTTTTTGAATTTAGCGTAAGTATCAATATGCCGTCGTTGTTCGAGATATGGAAATCAGGTATTACCTGCATTTGCTTTGTATTTATCTCGTTCGAATCGCCGGGCTTTGGGTTGAGTTTTAAGATTTCAGCAACAACCGCCTTTAACTCAGCCGATGTCATATTTAGCGACTTTTCAAGCTTATCGTAATGTTTGCGGGTAAATTCATCAAGGTAGTGCTCAACTACCATCATGGCTTTTTTTACAATGGGGTCGCCCTCTTTTTTTCGCAATTGTATTACCAGGCATTCCTGCAGGCTGCGGGCGCCAACGCCGGCAGGATCAAAGGTTTGTATCACCTTTAACATATCCTCAACCTCGTCATCATCAGCAAAAACATTTTGCGAAAAAGCAAGGTCGTCGGTTAATGAAGTTATCGGGCGGCGCAGGTAGCCGTCATCGTCAAGGCTGCCTATAATTTGTTTGCCTATTCTGAAGTCTTTATCCGATAGCGGTAAAAGGTCAAGCTGCTGCTGCAGGCTCTCAAAAAATGAGCTTTGTACCGCAATAGGTATTTCTTTGCGTTCATCCTCGTCATCGCCATTCTGGTCGTAACGCGAGCCATATTCGTTTACGTTATCCTCCTGCAGGTAATCATCAATGTTAAACTCATCGGCTTCGCCTTTTTCTTCGTCGCCGTTATAAGTATCTTCTTCCGGGTCGCGGTCTGGATATGCTTCTTCAGGTTCGTTTAAGTTGGTGAGGCTTAAATCTTCAAGCGCGGGGTTTTCCTCCAACTCCTCTTTTATCCGGGTATCTAATGATACGGTAGGCACCTGCAGCAATTTTATAAATTGTATCTGCTGTGGCGAGAGTTTTTGTAAGAGCTTTTGTTGAAGATTCTGTTTTAACATAAATTAGACTGGGGTCAAAAATACACCAATTACTTTAACTAAAAAATAATTAAGATAAATGACAATCGGACATTGACTTTAAATGCCAAAAAAAAATATTTTGTTTGTACGGCAGGCAAATTTATTTGTTACTTTAGGTCAACCAAAAATCAGGGCATATGGCTATAATTAAAGAATTTAAAGAATTTGCAATGCGTGGCAACGTTGTCGACCTTGCTGTCGGCGTTATTATTGGCGCTGCGTTCGGTAAAATTGTTACTTCACTGGTAACCGATGTTATTATGCCGCCTATTGGATATATAACCGGCGGAATTGATTTTAAAAACATAAAAATATGGCTAAAGCACGGTGACGCGGCTAAAAAAGTGCCGGATGTTTCTATTAATATCGGTAATTTCATCAATACCTTTATCGAATTCCTTATTATAGCGTTTTGTATTTTTATGGTAGTAAAGGCCATTAATTCATTGAAAAAGCCTGATGATGCACCTGCTCCAGCTCCGGACCCGGCACCAACCAAAGAGGAAATTTTACTTACGGAAATACGCGATTTGCTTGCCGCAGGCAAAAAATAAGCGTTTTTTAACTCAAATATACGCAGTAGTATCAAATTGAATTTTCAATTTGATACTACTGCTCTTTCACCTTTCCACTACCGTCCTCCAGCTACCGGAATAGCTTTGTGCAGCCCATCAACCTTTAAATGGGTCGAAAATCGTATCGATTTACCCTTCGGCGCAACAATAATAGCGTAGGGCCACCAAATATTGGTTGCTGTTTTAATATCGTCGCTTACATAGTACCGGTCGCGCCCTTTTAGCTCACTGCCAGCAATTGATGTATAGCAGTTTCCGCCTGAATAAGGGTCATATATTTCGAGGTAAAAATTGTTGCTGGTTTGCTTATAGCCTTTAACAAACAAAAAATGACCCCAGCCAGCAGCGTCAGTCTGATAAAATTTTTGTGTATGCTGGTAATCAATACTATTAAACCGCACCGAATACATATCAAGGCACAATATCAAAGCATCACCATTATCGATGGCTTGTTTTACAAGGGCGGGAACATCGCTCAATGTGTCAACTTTATTATTTATTCCATGCTCTGTTAAATATAGCTGTATGTGATTAGTGTACCACCAACCGCCTGATGGTAAAATTTCATTCCGGGCATCAACCGGTTTTTTAGTGAAGGTTGAATCAGCCCACTTTATGGCCATTGTTGTTACGGTTGGCCCGCAGTTTATGCCCTGGAAAGTGCTGCCGTCAAACTGGTCGTAATAAAAATTATAGTGTTGCTTTAAACTGGCACCGCCCTGCATAGTGCCAACAACCCCAAAATATTGAAGTTCGGTTTGCGGCACTATGATGAATGATGTATGGCGTATATTATCAGAAGAGCTAACTGTGAGTACAGATTTATCGGTGAGGTCAATTACAGCGCTGCCAGTAGCCGGGGTGTTATTTACCGTCACATTCACATTGTCGGCCAAAACAAATGTGGCCGTAAGCGTGTGTGCGTTTGTACCATCGGGTAAGGTTACAGTAATAGTGTTAACAAGCGTATCAATTACCGATGGTACAAATTCGCCAGCAACAGAAAAAGTTACCAGGCCTTTTTCTAAAGTATGATCCGGGGGTAAATGAGTGGGCGACTCCCCGGTGTTTTTCGAATCTTTTTTACACGAGGAGTTTAGCAACAAGCCAATAGCCAGCACAAATAAGTAGGCAATGTTTTTCATACTGAAAGGTTTATAAACCAAAGCTACTATTAATTTAGTTTGAAATAAAACAAGTTGGCGCGTTATTCAACCACAACGTTTACAGTGGAGGTCCGGAGTTCACAGGGATAAAAACGGGGTTAATGGCTTATTCGGCTCTTAAAATGTTTTGGGCAGCTTTGGGTCTGTTAATATAATATAGTCGCCTTTGGCGGTAAATTTACTCCAGTCGGGGTTATCAAAGCTGTCATCGGCATAAGCTGCAATGTTTAGTATGTGAATTTTAGGGGCATATTTTTTTAATTGAGCGGCAGTGCCGAGTTTTTCTTCGCTGTGAAAGCCGCCGTTTACCTGGAATATCTTGTATCCCGGGTGGGCCTTATAAGTTTTTGCGATGTTGTAGCCCATAGTGGCGTCCCACAGGTTTTGCGCCTGGAACACTTTTGATTTATTTACAGCGGCGTGCCCACCCATTACCTCAACAAATTTGTCGTAATAGGTGCCGGTGGCGGTATCTATTGGTAACGGCGGTAAAAAGGCCTTCCCTGCTGCATCAAGCTGCTGCAGGCTGGTAAGACTAAGCCGGTTGGTCATGTTAACATAGCGCGCAGGGGCGTTTGCGGCGGTTACGGGTATGTGGTTTGCTTTTGCCAATTCGATCATCGGGCGATAGTCTTTATAGTTTTTCCACGTCCGGGCTTCTGTGATAAAGTTTTTTTCGCGGATGAAACCGGCGAGGTATTCATTCAGCGGTATTTGACAATCGGTTTCAAACATCTCCATTGATAGCGCCAGTTTGCCCGGGTATTTATCCGCCAGCTTTTTAAACATCACCCGCTCCAGATAATGCCCGGTGGAATCGTTATGCTCTTCGCCAAAAAACAAAACATCAGCTTTATTCATGTCAGCTGCAATGTCATCAAGCGTAACAATTTTTTGTTTTGATGAGCTGTAGATTTTATAGTGGGTTGATAGGGAGTCCTGGGCAAGAACGCAAAAGGGGAGGAGTAGGAGGGTTATGAATAGTAACGATTTCATATTTAGTTGATTGAGGTGACTAAGTTAAATTAGGTTGATTAAGTTGAATCTCCCCAGGCCTTTTATGATGCAATATATCAAACCATACCAACTTAATCAATTTTAAATAAACGGCGGATATGCAGGTGGTTTTTATCATAGCGACGGGGTTAAAACCTTGAGTGTTCGAAATATGACGGCGCATGTCGCTTTCGCACAAGGTGGTGCCCTGTGCTGATAAGTTGAAGCCTTTCATGCTTATCAATGCACTAAAAAATAACATCTTTCCTAACCCTGAAACGGTAAAATTTGTTAGCGATGGGCAACGCCCATCGCGATAATCAAGGTTTCAAATACCTAAGGTTAAAACCCACCGCGATAAAGGAGCTGCACCTAATTTGAACTCAGTCAACTAAAAAGCAAAACAATATTTGAACAATGATAAAAAATAACTACATTTGCGCTCTTGTTT
>JBDUDE010000551.1:0-1723 GCA_040003105.1 Mucilaginibacter sp.
TTGGTTGATAAAGACCGCAACTTCTACTTTATGGAAATGAACACCCGTATACAAGTGGAGCATCCGGTTACCGAAGAAGTCATCAATTTCGACTTGATAAAAGAGCAGATCAAAGTTGCCGCCGGCATACCCATATCAGGCAAAAACTACGAGCCGATATTGCATGCAATTGAGTGCCGTATTAATGCCGAGGACCCTTTTAACAACTTCCGCCCGTCACCAGGTAAAATAACAAACTTCCATTCGCCGGGTGGCCACGGCGTGCGTATTGATACGCATGTGTATGCCGGGTATGTTATACCGCCAAATTACGACTCAATGATTGCCAAGGTTATTTGCATGGCCCAAACCCGCGATGAGGCGCTGGCAACCATGGAGCGCGCACTAAGCGAATTTGTAATTGAGGGCGTTAAAACAACCATACCTTTCCATTTAAAACTATTAAAAGACCCTAACTTCCGTGCAGGTAATTTTACTACCAAGTTTATGGAAACCTTTGAATATTCGGAATAATCAAAACCGTGTATTACATTTGACGCAGATACCCCATCCCGGCAAGTAGCCGGGCTTTTATATATAAAAATGGCCAGATTTGGTAGTAAATTGATCCAGGCGATCAAGGATAAAGGGAACAAATTAGAGGGCGAAATGTCCTTTTTCGAGCATTTGGAAGCACTAAGGTGGCACCTTATCCGTGCTTCGCTGGCGGTGGTGGTGTTTGCTATAGTAGCCTATGCCTTTTACGACGAGATTTTCGATGGCATAATAATGGCTCCCACGCATCCGGAGTTTTGGGCCTACCGTATGATGTGCGATATGGGCGAGTTGTTTCAAAGATTAATTCCGGCATGGTTTAACGCCAAAGATTTCTGTGTGCAAAGCATCCATGTTGATTTGATTAACACCGAGATGGCCGGACAATTTACACTAAAAATTAATTCGTCTTTAATGATAGGCCTTGTTTTAGGTATCCCCTATCTTTTTTGGGAGCTGTGGCGATTTATTAAACCGGCCCTTCACGAAAAAGAAAGAAAGGCTGCCAGCGGCTTTGTGTTTTATGCATCGTTTTTATTCCTGGCTGGCGTAATGTTCGGTTATTTTATAATTACACCATTATCAATTCGTTTTTTAGCCGGGTTTATAGTGAGTCCAAGCATCAAAAACCTAATCGATGTCGACTCCTATCTTTCGTCGGTATCAACTCTAACGCTTGCCACCGGCGTGGTTTTCCAATTACCAATTTTGGTTTACATTGTGGCAAGTCTTGGTTTTCTAACGCCAAAACTGATGCGCAGCAGCCGCCGTTATGCCATTGTTATTATTTTAATAATTGCGGCAATAGTAACCCCAACACCGGATGCGCTGACTATGACTGTTGTTGCGGTACCATTATTCATTTTGTTTGAATTAAGTATTGTTGTAGCCGGTGTAGTTGAAAAGCGGCGTAATGCTAAGGAGTTGATGGCGTAAACATCACCTAAATAAAATTTAAGTTGAATGGCGACTAATGATAAGTTAGTCGCCATTTGCTTTTTGTGGGTGGTATGCCGGCCGGTGGGCACATCGGGATTTGACAATTCGATTTGTCCCATAATTACAGATACACTCAATTTTTATGTTAATTTGCGTTATAATATGCCCGCCGAAAAACTGCCGTTTCCAAAACAGATTGCTTATGCCTGCGGGATGATAGGCTGGAGCATCATGACTAATATTATCATCG